>QHUE01000280.1 GCA_003221825.1 Gemmatimonadota bacterium | reverse complement strand
ATCGCCACCGCGCTCGACACCACCTCGAATTCGCACTGGTTTACCGCGGCGAACGCGGCGGCCCTGATGGAAGCGCCGATTCTCGCGGGTCGGCTGCGCGTGTGGCGGTTCACCGAGAGCGGCGTCCCACACCGCGTCGTGTACTGGCCACTCCCGAATGCCGCGTCCTTCGATACCACGGCCTTCGTCTCGGGAATTCAGGCGGTGGTGCATCAGACGATTGCGCTGTTCGGCGGGGCGCCTTACAAGGCCTACACCTTCCTCTTCCAGGATGGCGCCTACGGCGCTCTCGAGCATCCCAGCTCCGTCACGCTCGGCGCGCCGAGTGCCGACCTGGCCAGGGATCCGCACGCGGCGCTCGCGGAAACGGCGCACGAGTTCTTCCATACCTGGAACCTGATGACGATCCGGCCGGTCGAGTACCGCGACATCGACTACCGCACGCAGCCGCCTGTGACGAGTCTATGGTTCAGCGAAGGGTTGACGATGTTCTACGCCGATCTGCTGATGCGGCGCGCCGGCATCCAGCCCAGCGACGCGACACGGACCGCGCATCTCGAGCGCCTGATGTCCCGCTACGTCGCGAATCCGGCGTACGGGCGCTTCTCCGCCGAGGCGGTGAGCCGCGTGGCGTACAACGCAGATCCTGGATCGCTAGGTGACTACAGTGCCAGCACGCACCTCCAGGGCGAGTTGATCGGCACGATGCTCGACCTGACGATTCGCAACAACACGGACGGCCAGCGATCGATGGACGACGTCATGCGACTGCTATTCAATCAACGGCGGGCCATTGACGGGCATGTCATCGAGCAGGCGGTGGAAGCGGTGTGCGGCTGCGACGTGACGCCGTTCTTCGATGCCCACGTGCGCGGCGCCGCGCCGATCGATTTCAACCGCTACCTCGGCCTCATCGGGTTGACCGCCCATGTCACGACGGGACCGGCCGTCTTCAATGGCGAGCCGGAGCGCGACTTGCGCATCTGGGGGTGGGAGCCGCAGGGCGAGCGCGGCGTGCGCCTCGTCATCTCGGATCCGTCGAGCGCGTGGGGCAGGGCGGGCCTGCACAGTCGCGACCAGCTCGTGGCGCTGAATGGCGCGGCGGTCGCGACCTGGCCGGGGCTGCGCGCGAAGCTCCAGAGCCTGCATCTCGGCGATACGGTCCGCGTTCAGGTACGGCGCCCGTCGGGCCCCTTCGAGGCGACCGTCGTGGTCGCAGGATTCGAGCGGCCGGCGGTGCGGATCGAGCGGTTACCGAATGCGACAGTCGCGCAGCGACGCCTCGCTGAAGCTGCTATATTCTGAGGCATGTTAGCCGACCTCAGCATCTGGCACATCCTCATTCTCGTCGCCGTCGTCACGCTGCTGTTCGGGACCAAGCGGATACCGGAAATCGGCGCGTCGATCGGTAAGGGAATTCAGGCGTTCAAGCGCGGCTTGCAGGACGTCGCCTCCACGGAGGAGCCCCCCACGTCGCCGCCACCGCCACGATCGATGCCGGACTCGAAGGGACCGAAGCGCCTAAGCGAGTAGCGCGCCTGAGGTAGCACGTCGCGCGCGGACGCTACATAATCCGCGCATGCGAATCTCCATCGTCGTCCTCGGCATCCTCGTGCTCCCTCCGGCACGCGCGACCCCTCAAACCCCCGACCTCGGCACCGCACTCCGCTGGCGCACGATCGGGCCGTTCCGCGCCGGCCGCGCCCGCGCGGTGGCAGCGACGCCCGGCCATCCGACCACGTTCTATATCGGTTTCGACAACGGCGGCCTGTGGCGCTCGACGGACTACGGCAGCAATTGGATGCCGCTCTTCGACCACGAAGCAACCGGCTCGATCGGCGCGATCGCCGTCGCACCCTCGGCGACCAACGTCATCTACGTGGGCAGTGGTGCCGGCATCATCCGGCCCGACCTGGCGACGGGCAACGGCATGTACCGGTCCAGCGACACGGGGCGCACCTGGACACATTTGGGGCTCGACGCGACGCAGATGATCGCCTACGTGGACGTCGATCCCACCAACCCCGATCGGCTCTTTGTCGCGGCCCTCGGCCACCCGTACGGCCCCAACGCGGAGCGCGGTGTGTACCGCTCGACCGACGGCGGGCGCACGTTCGACAAAGTGCTGTACAAGGATGAGTACACGAGCGCGAACGAGGTGCGGATCGATCCGAGCAACGCGAACACGATCTACGCCACGCTCTGGCAACAGCAGCAAACCTTCTGGGAAGCAGCATCCTTCGGTCCCGACTCCACGTGGCCCGGGGCGGGGGGGATCTACAAGTCCAGCGACGGCGGCACGACCTGGACCCAGCTCACGAACGGCCTGCCTCCCGTCCTCGAGGCGAACATCGCGATCGCGCCGAGCAATCCGCAGGTGCTCTACGCGATGGTCGCGTCCGTGAATCCCGCGGGCGGGTCGGGACCGGTCAGCTTCTACAAGTCGAGCGACGGCGGCGCGCACTGGACGCTGCGCACCCGCATTCCCGGATCCTCGGCGGCGCTCGGCGATACCGCCTCCGCGACCGCCGATCTGCGACCCCTCGGCCGGATTGGCGGCGGCGACCTGCCGCCCATCACCGTCGATCCGAAAAATGAAAACGTGATTTACAGCGCGTCGATCGTCATGTGGCGCACCGAAGACGGCGGCACCAGCTGGTCGGCGGTACGCGGATCGCCCGGCGGCGACGACTATCAGCGCATCTGGATCCATCCCGATGATCCCAACCTGATCCTCGTGGTCTCCGACCAGGGCGCCGTGATTTCGTCCAACCGCGGAGCATCGTGGAGCAATTGGTACACGCAACCCACCGCGGCGGTTTATCACGTCACGGCGGACAACGCGTTCCCCTATCGCGTCTGCAGCGGGCAACAGGATTCGGGTTCCCTGTGCGTTGCCAGCCGCTCCGACGACGGCGAGATCACGTTCCACGACGCTCATCTGGTCGCCGGTGAACCCAGGCGTGCTGTTTTACACGTCCAACGTCGTGTGGAAGTCGATCGATCGCGCCCACACCTGGACCCGCATCAGTCCCGATCTGGCACGCGCGACGTGGGCGGTCCCGGCGAGCGCCGGCCGCTATGCGAGCGGCGTGACGCCGACGCCGCGCGGCGCGATCACCGCGTTGTCCCCCTCGCCCCGGAGCATCGCCGTCCTGTGGGCCGGCACCGACGACGGCAACATCCAGGTGACCACGAACGGCGGGACGACGTGGAAGAACGTGACGCCGGCCGCCATCAAGCCGTGGACCCGCATTTTCAACATCGAAGCCGGGCACTTCGATACGCGGACCGCCTACGCCGCCGCCAATACATTGCGCATCGACGACTTGCATCCGCATTTCTGGCGCACGCACGACGGCGGTGCGACCTGGACGGAAATCGATACCGGTATCGCCGCCGATGCCGTCGCCAACTCGATTCGCGAGGATCCACGCGTCCCGGGGCTCCTCTACGCGGCCACCGACGCACAGGTCTGGGTTTCGTTTGATGACGGCGCGAATTGGCAATCGCTGCGGCTCAACATGCCGGCGATCTCGGTGCGCGACATTCAAGTGAAAGACGACAGCACCTGTTTGTGCGCCGACCTGATCGCGGGGACGCACGGGCGCGGCTTCTGGATTCTGGATGACCTGAGTCCCGTTCGGCAGTTAGCGAGATCCCGGAGTTCAGCGACGTATCTCGTTAAGCCCAACACCGCGGTTCGCGTGCGCTTCGGCACCAACGAGCCGACCCCGTGGCCGCCCGAGCTTCCCGCCGGGGAGAATCCACCCGCCGGCGCGATCATCGATTACGCACTCGGCGTGGATGCTTCTGGTCCTGTGAAATTGGAAATCCTCGAAGGCGCAGGCCGAGTCATCCGCTCCTACTCGAGCGACGATCCCGTGCTCGATCCCGATCCGGCGCTCGATCCCGCGTCGTACGATCGGTTGTGCCAGAAGAATCCGTCGGCCTCCGATTGCGGGCTTCCCTTGTACTGGCCGGCGCCGCAAGACCGTCTCTCGACCCGGGCCGGGATGCATCGGTTCACCTGGGACCTCCGGTATCAGCCGATCGGTGAGAACCCGCGGACGGGAGAAGTCGAGGCCACCGGCGCGGTGCCGCATCGCAGCGAGCACACCGCGACCACGCCGTGGGCGCCTCCCGGTCGCTATACGGTGCGACTCACGGTGAACGGCAAATCGTACACGCAGTCGCTGACGCTCCGGCTCGATCCGCGCGTGAAGACGCCGGCTGCTGGACTGCAGCAGCTCGCCGCGCTCTCGCGCGAGATGTATGACGCCGCAGCCCGGTCGCGCGCGGCGTATCGCGACGCGCGGGCGCTGGTCGATTCGCTTTCGGGAACGCGGCGGGCCAAGGTGGAGTCGCTTGCGCCAGCGCCGCAGGCCCGAGGCGGGGGGCCACGGGTTTTCGGTCGTCCGGCAGGGGGGAGGCCCTCCCCGCCAACGCTCGAGAGCGCGAGCAACGCCGCGCTCGCCGCAGCGATGGCCATGCAGGACGCCGACCTGACGCCCACCGCGGCGCAGGTCGCCGCCTGTGCGCGGGCGCGCGCGCAGGTGAATCAGGTGCTGGCTCGGTGGGCGCGCCTCAGGAAGGGACGCTAACGCGCGGATACGCCCGTGCGTACAATGGCAGATACGCCTTCCGACAACCACGGAGGTCATATGAACAGGCGGTTACTGCCCGTCTCGACATTGCTGATTACCGCAGCACTGGTGTGGCCCGGCGTGAGCCACGCGCAGACGTTCACAGTCGCGAAGTACAGCATCGGCGGCGACGGCGGCACTGATTATCTGACTGCCGAGCCCGGCACGGCACGCGTCTTCGTCTCGCGCAGCACGCACGTGATGGTGATCGACGGCGTGACGGGTAAGGTGGTCGGCGACATCCCGGACACGCCCCGCAATCACGGTATCGCGTTGGCGCCGAAATCAGGCCACGGGTTCATCACCAGCGCCGGCGATTCGACCGTCACCATGTTCGATATCGCCAGCCTCGCGGTGATCAAGAAGATCCCGGTCCCCACCGGCGGCCTCGACGGCATCATGTACGACGATTTCTCCGACCACGTCATTCTCACGAACCACAGCCGTCCCATCGGCACGGTCGTCGCGCTCGATCCGAAGAGCGGCGCCATCGTCAGCACGGTGCAGCTCGAGGACAACTCGCCGGAAGGGGCGGCCAGCGACGGCAAGGGCAGGCTCCGCGCAGAAGCTGATTTACATCCCGGCGGGGAGTGACAGCAACGTCACCGTAGTGCGCCAAGATTCGCCCGACAAGTACACCGTCGTTGCGACCGTCCCGACGATGCGCGGCGCCAAAACCATTTCGGTGGACACGCAGAAGCACGTAGCGTATCTCTTCCAGCCTGAATACGGTCCGCTTCCCCCGGGCACGCCGCCGCCGCAACCGGGTCAGCGGCCCCAACGCGGTCCGGTGATCGGAGCCTGGTTCTTCGCTATTAGTCATTGATTCGCATCCTGGAGGCACGATGAGACTCGGCATACTCGTCTTGACGACCTGCATTCTCGCCCTGCCGCTGCGTGCGCAGCGGCCCGCTCCCGCCACGGCGTCGACGGAGCGCGACACCACCAAGGCCGCGCCGATTCCCAACGAGACGTCGTCGGCCACCGATCACACGATCCGCGTCGGCGGCCAGCTCGTGCCGTATCGCGCCACCGCCGCCACGATGCTGCTCAAGAACGACAAGGACGAGTCCATCGGCGCCCTCTACTACACGGCGTACACGCGGACCGACGCGAAGGACGCCAGCCAGCGGCCGCTCGCCTTCATCTATAATGGTGGGCCAGGCTCCGCCTCGGCCTGGCTGCACATGGGCGCCTTTGGTCCGCGCCGCGTCGTGACCACCGACGCGGCCCCCACGCCGCCGCCGCCGTACCAGATGGTGGACAACCCGAACAGCCTGATCGACGTCACCGACATGGTGTTCATCGATCCCATCGGCACGGGATTCTCCAAGCCCGTGGGCAAAGGTACCGGGAAGGATTTCTGGGGCGTGGACGAAGACGCCAAGGCGCTGGCGCAGTTCATCTCGCAGTACGTGAGCCGCAACGGCCGCTGGGCGTCGCCGAAATACTTGATCGGCGAGAGCTACGGCACGACCCGCTCCGCGGTGCTGGGTGACCGTCTCCAGCGCGACGGCATGACGCTCAATGGAATCGTGCTGATCTCGTCGGTGCTCGACTTCGAGACGCTGCTGTTCGCGCCCGGCCACGATCTCTCGTATGTCCTCTATCTGCCGAGCTACGCGGCGACGGCCGCATATCACAAGGTGATCCCCGCGCCCGCGAACATGGGCGCGTTCATGACGGAGGTGCGCCGGTACGCCATGGGCGACTACGCCGCCGCCCTGTCCGCGGGCGCGACGCTCCCGGCGGATCGTAAAGCGGCGGTCGCGAAGCAGGTGGCCGCCTACACCGGGTTGTCGGAGGATTACCTGCTGAAGGCCGACCTGCGCGTGCCGCTGCGGCAGTTCATGGCGGAGCTGCAGCGCAGCCGGGGTCTCGTCACGGGCCGGCTCGATTCGCGCTTCTCAGGGCCGTTGCCCGATCTCCTGACCGAGAACGCTCCGGGCGATCCCCAGTCGTCGGCCGTCACGGGCGCGTTCACGGCCGCGGCCAACGCCTACCTGCGCGGTGAGCTCAAGTTCGAGACGCAGGACCGCTACGTGATGGGCGGCGGCGTGCAATGGAGCTGGGCCCGCGAAGGGCAGCGCGGCTGGGCCACGACGACGTACGTGGGGTCGGACCTCGCGGAGGCG
>QHUE01000279.1 GCA_003221825.1 Gemmatimonadota bacterium | reverse complement strand
GCGAGCGCAGTGCCGAGCTGCTCCAACTCGAGAGCGAGCTCGGTTGCAGCGCGATGCTTGCCTTGGGATAGTATGCGCCGTGCGACGTCTTGCCGAAGGCACTGTGGCGATCATACCGTGCGCCCAATGTCAGAAATGCCCAGTCCCGATACGCAAGCTGGTCCTGCACAAACACGCCTGCGTTTACCGTCGAGAGGAAGCGCTCGTAAATGCTGGGTGCCGACCCCGCGCCGACGATCTCAAGCCCGGGTCCGGGGAAGTGCTCACCGCCCTCGCCGACATCTTCCAGTTTCAAGACAATGACCTGGCTGCCGCCCACGAGTGTGGACTGTAGGCTCGCGCCAAGCCTCGTCGTCCAGGTGGCCTTCGCTTCAGTAGTGAGTTGGCGCTGAGTCCGATCGTCGAGGAACTTGTAGCCGTCGGGATCGTTTTGGATAAATTGGTCGACGTTGTAGCCAAACGGCGCAAAGTCGGTGCTGACTTGATTGACCACATCGACGCCAAGTGTGGCGTCCAGCGAGAGCTGCGTGATTGGTTGATACGCGATGTTCACGCTGCCGGTGAAGTGCTTGGCGTCTTGTTTGATCTGTTCTTGCATATCCTCGCGGACCGTCCCAAACGCAGCCTGGCCCAGCGGGTCCCCGGGCGCGAGCGGACTATTGGGGTTTCCGTCCGTAGTGCACTCGCCGGTGCCAGTAGGTACGCCACCCGCCCAACATTTCGCAAGCTCCGGCTTGCTGAAGATCGCCGATGAAATCGTGCCGTAAATGTTGTTGTTGTTCGACGGCGTCATGTGGAACCGGTCGACGTACTCCGCGTTCACTTTCACCTTCACGTTGGTGGTCGGTAGGATCACCAGGCTCGCGGAGCCCTGCGCGCTGCGATCGAGATCGTTCGCGGGGCCGAGGCGGCGGTTCCCGAAGGGACCGTCGTCATGACTGTACCGCCCATTGATGTAGTAGGTGATGGCGCTCGAGCCGCCGCTCACCGATCCCGACAAGTTGTTGGCGTAACCGGTTTCGAACAGGTTGTTGGTAACGACATTCCGGGAAAACGGCACGAACGCCTGGATCGTCGTTCCATAGAACTGACCCAGCCGCGTGGCCTGGGTGTCGGAGCGCGCGAAGCCCCAGTTCGCCATGTAGCGGCCCTTGGGGAAGCGCGAGGCGCCTTGCTCGGTCATGAAATCAAACTGGGGCGCACCGCGCGAGCCCTGCTTGGTGATTATCTGAATCACGCCGGCTGACGCCTCCGTGCCGTACAGCGTGGCGGCTGCAGGGCCCTTCAATACTTCGATGTGCTCGATGGACTCCGGATTGATGTCGTCGAGGCGCGACGGATTACCGCCGCCACCCGTGCCGATATAGTCACCGAACCCGCCACCGCGATCCACGCGCACGCCGTCCACGTACACGATCGGCTCACTCGGTTGCGACAGGCTCGCGGCGCCGCGGATGCGGATGCGCGCGCCCTCGCCCGTCAAGCCGCCGGACGGCAGGATACTGACGCCCGGTTCCCGCGCCGCGAGCATTTCGGACACGTTCTCGACCGGCGCGGTCTTGAGCTGATTGGCGTCGATCGTCGCGATGGTGTTCCCGAGCTTGCGGCGCTCGGTAGCGACGCCGGTGCCCGTGACGACAATCGCGTCGAGTCCGATCGCCACGCGCGGCAGCGCGAAGTCCGCGCTCACCGGGGTTTCGGCGACGACGGTGAGGGTCTTGTTGCTGCTCCCGTAGCCGACTCGGCGTATGCGCAGAATGATCTGCCCGAGGGGCACGTTGAGCTGGTACTCCCCGGCGCCGTTGCTGAGGGTGCCGAGGTCCGTCCCGACCACCGAGATCTGCGCGCCGTCCAGCGGGCGTTGCGTTGTCGCGTCAGTGACCGTGCCTTTGACAGTGCCGGTGGTTTGCGCGACCGGCGGCGAACCCGGCCGGTTGGTAGGTAGGGCTAACGTGACCCCCGTTCGCGGGGTCGTCAAGGAGGCTCTAGATTCCCTTCTGATGCGAGTTGCGTTGATCCTGGGTCTCGCCGCGGCCCTGGCCTGCAAGGGTTCGGAATCGGTCGTCCTCCCACCGCCGGTTGACGGCGCGTTCAGCTCCGTAACGACCGGTCTGCTTCACACCTGTGGCATAACCTCCACGAACCACGTGTATTGCTGGGGATGGAATCGGGACGGTGAAATCGGTGATGGATCCATGAAAGATCAGCCGTACGCGACCGAGGTCTCCCCGGCCCTTACCTTCAGCGTGGTGACCACCGGGGGGGGGCATTCGTGTGCGGTGGCGACGGGCGGCACGGCGCACTGCTGGGGGCTGAACCTCACGGGTCAGGTCGGTGACAGCTCGACAGCCTCCCGCCCCGTCCCCACTCGGGTTGCAGGCGGATTATCGTTCACCACCGTGTCGACCGGTGGCACATTCACGTGCGGAATCGCCACGGACTCGAGTGCGTACTGCTGGGGTTGGGCCAGGGACGGCGAGCTGGGCAGCCGGCCGGCGGAAACGTGCCCCACGTCGGGAGGCGCTGAACCGTGCAGCCGCGCGCCGATCGCCGTCGCGGGTGGCCTTCGCGTAATCGCGATCAGCGCGGGCACGCGACACGTGTGCGCGCTCGCGGCTGACAGCACGGCGTATTGCTGGGGTCACAACGAGGCGGGCCAACTCGGCAATGGGACGACGGCGGATACCGCCCTCCCGGTAGTTGTTTCCGGCGGTCTCAAGTTCAAGAGCGTGACATCGGGATTCGACCACAGTTGCGCCCTGACGGCCGCGGGGGACGCGTATTGTTGGGGCGACAACTCCTGGGGACAACTGGGGGAGACGGCGACGAGCCAAGCGCCGGATCCCACCGCGGTGACCGGCGGTATCATTTTTCTATCGTTGAGCGCCGGTGCAGAGCATACCTGCGGAATTGGCACCGGAAACACGGCGAACTGTTGGGGACAGAACGTGAACGGGCAGTTGGGGACGCAGTCGTCTGAGACCTGCACCGTCGGGAACGCAGCTGGGGCGTGCAGTCACCGCCCGCTCCCAGTCACCACCAATCAGATCTTCGCCGCGATCTTCGGAGGTGGCCACCACACGTGCGCGATCACGACCGGCGGCAAAGCCTACTGTTGGGGCGACAACGCCAACGGCCAACTGGGGACCGGCAACACGCGCGGGAGCGACGTGCCGGTGCTCGTCGCAAATCAGCCATGAGGCAGAGCCTGGTTAGTGCGGCGCTGCTGGCCTTCGTGATCCCGCTCTCAGCGTGCTTGAGCTACACCCCCCTCGGCAACGTCACGCCCGCACGCGGTGCGGAGGTGGTCGCAACGGTCACACCGATCGACGTGCGGGTCGGCGAGATCACCGTGCACCACGTCACGCGCGTCGAAGGCCGCGTGGCGTTCGCGGACGCCGACTCAGTCATGATTGCTGGAAGCCGGTTCGTCTCGGAGACCGGCACCGAGTACCGCAGCGTCGGTGACGTCGCGACGATTCCACGGACGCAGGTCCTCGAGATCAAGCAAAAACGAGTCTCGGCCTGGAAGACCGCGATCGCCTTTGGCGCGAGCGGCGCCGCCGTGGCCGCCATCATCGCCGGCGTCGGGCCGCTCGCAGGCTTTGGCAGCGGCGGCGGTCCACCGAAGCCCCCGCCTTAGCGCTTCCAGCTGTTGTTGTCGCGCGCGATGTCGGGATACACGCGCCGCGGATAGATCGTCGCGCTCGCCAGTCGCTTTGCACTAGTGAGGCGGTAGGTGAACCGGCTGCCGAGATCCCACATCTCGACCGGCAGGGTGCGGGTCTCGGTCGTGTTGTCGGCGTAGCGCAGGTCCAACGTCACGGGCAACACCATCTGGGCGCGGTTGGAGAGATAAATGAAGGTCGTGTCGCTCGTCGCCCGCACCGAGTCCACCGCCTGGTCGAGCCGCGCCGTCGTATAGATCCAGTTGCGCCAGAACCAGTCGAGATCGCGGCCCGTCGCATTGCTCATCGTGCGGAAAAAGTCCGCCGGCTGCGGATGCTTGTTCTTCCAGCGGCGCACGTATTCCCGAAAGGCGCGATCGAATTCTTCCCGCCCCACGACTGCGTCCCGCAGAATCGAGAGCATCAGCGCCGGCTTCTGGTACGCCGTCCAGTAGAGCTGCCGCACCTCGTCGGGCTTGGTGATCATCGGCTGCTCGCTGCCGGGGATGGCCGTCGCCGCGTAGGCGCCGAGCAATTCGCGCCGCACGGTGTCGCCGTACGCCGTGCCCTTGAAGAAAGCTTCGGCGGCGTCATAGTCCGCGAAGGTGTTGAAGCCCTCGTCCATCCACGGATAGCGCCGCTCATCGGAGCCGACCTGCATCGGGAACCACTGATGGCCGAGCTCGTGCATCAGCACCCAGTACTGGTCCTCGCGCTTCTGCAGGGAGGGGCAGAAGATCACCATCGGATACTCCATCCCCTCGACGAGTCCTTCGACCGCGGAGACCTGCGGCCACGGATACCGCCCCAGCGCGCCGGAGAAATGCCGCAGCGTGAACTTCACCATGGCGTTCGCGTCTTCCCACGGCGTCGCGTCGGGATGGTAGAAGGTTTGGACGAGAATGCCGTCCCACGTGCTCGCATCCCAGCGCAACCCTGATCCGGCGGCCCACGCGAAATCGCGCACGCCGCTCGCGGTGAAGCGCCACGTGCGTGTGCCCGGCACCGGGCGAGTGGCATTCGCGATGGCTTCCGACCGCGTGATGACCGAGACGACCTGACCGGGATCCGTGAAGGCGCGCGCCAGGCGGGCCCGCTCCTGCGCCGTGCGAATCGCCGTGGGGTTGGCGAGCGCGCCCGTCGCGGTGACCATGAAACCGGCGGGCACCGTGAGGCTGACGTCGAAATCGCCGTACTCCAGATAGAACTCGCCCGCGCCGAGAAATGGCAGCGTATTCCAGCCGTGCACGTCGTCGTAGACCGCCATGCGTAATCCCGCCGACGAATCCCTTGCCGCTGAAGTCGAAGACGACGCCGCCCGCGAAGCGCAACGGCGGCTGATTCAAGACGCCCGAGATCGAGCCGAGGGCAAACAGGTTCTGGTCGAGTTGAACCCAGACGTAGTCGAGTGACTCGGGCGAGCGATTGACGTAGTAAATCCGCCCCGTGCCGCGCAGGATGTTCGTTCCTGTGTCGAGCGTCGCCTCGAGGGTGTAATCGGCGCGCTGCTGCCAGTAGCGCGGACCCGGGGCGCCCGCAGCGCTGCGCATGGGCGTCGCAGGAGGCAGCGCCAGCGCGCGAAACGGCGAGCTGTCGACAATCGATTGTTGGAGCGCCAGCGTAGTGACGGTAAGCAACGCAAGCATTCGGTTTCTCCTGACGAATGTCGTCGGTCGTCAGTCATCGGTCATCGGATTACCGACAACCGATAACCGACGACCGACTACAGAATCATCCCCGCAGCGCGGTGCGCGATGGCCATGACAGTCAGCATGGGATTCACCCCGGACGCGCTCGGGAAGGTGCTCGCGTCCGCAACATACAGGCCTCGTATACCCCAAACACGGTTCTCGGCGTCCACCACGGATGTGCGGGCGCTGGCGCCCATGCGGCAGGACGCCATCTGATGGAACGTGACGAGCAGCAGCTCATTGGGTCCCCAACCCGCGCGATCCACGCGTCTGAGCCACTCGTCGCGCGCGTGCCGGGCCCTCATCCCCACGCCCGGACGGTAGGTGACGGTCCGCGCGACCGGCAGCCAGATCTCACGCGCTCCCGCCGCTTCCAGCACCTCGGCGGCGCCCGCAATGGCGCGCCGCAGATGCTTGCGATCG
The DNA here is from genome assembly GCA_003221825.1 of Gemmatimonadota bacterium. Taxonomy (GTDB): domain Bacteria; phylum Gemmatimonadota; class Gemmatimonadetes; order Gemmatimonadales; family GWC2-71-9; genus 20CM-2-65-7. The sequence continues at coordinate 1,737 of QHUE01000279.1, read as the reverse complement.
TAGCGAGATAGCCGGTAGTCGACGATCGGCGCGCCACCTTCGCGGTCGACGCTCACGCGGCCCCCAAACCGATCGCGCAACAAAATGCCGATGAGCGCCGTCCGCGGCAGCCGCGCCATCCGGTCGCGATGCTGAGCGGCCGATTCCCATGGGGCGGCCAGCGCTTGCAGCGACGGATGCAGGGGGGCGGTTTCGAACTTGAATCCGTATCCACGGTCGAGATCAGCGAATTGATCGGAGTAATGCGCCTGGATCGTGCCCGTCCACGGCTGCACCTCTTCATCCATGTCTGCCAGCACGGCGGTCGCGGGGTGCAGCGCGAGATGCCTGCCGAGCGCAGGAAGCGTCACGCCGGAGCGCAGCAGCAGGCCGGGTGAGTGCACCGAGCCCGCCGCGACGATCACCGCTCGCGCACGCACCGTTACGGCGTGTGGGCCGACGCGAGCCTCGACACCGGTCGTGACTCCGCGGGCGATCGTCACCTGCCGCACCTCGCAATTCGTCACGATGCGCGCGCCGCGCGAGGCTGCGTCCTGAAGATAAGTGATCAACGTCGATTGCTTGGCGCCGTGCCGGCATCCCATTCCACAGTAGCCGCACGAATCGTCTTGCGGGCAGCCCCGCACGTCGCGCGGCAGTAATCCATGATGCCAGCCCAGTCGCTCGAGGCCGCGGATGAGCACTTGGTCGCGCCCCGACGGTCTCGCGTGGTCGGTGTTGACGCCGATGCGCCGCGCAACGGCATCGAGTGCGCGCGTGAATTCCGTGCCATCGAAGTGCGGCAGCCGGTGATCGCGCGCCCACTCGTGCCGCACCGATTCTGGTGTCGGAAAACTGGTCGTGTAGTTGATCACCGTGCCGCCGCCGAGCGTCGATCCTTGCAGCACCACCAGGCCGAGATCGCGCGTGGCGAGCAGGCCGCCGGCGTCGTACATCGTTTCGAGCGCGTCGCCCTCCTGATGCGTGAAGTCGGCTTCGTTGCGGTAGCCGCCCTTCTCGAGCACGATGACATCTTTCCCGGCCGCGGTCAGCTCGGCGGCGACGACGCCACCGCCGGCGCCCGAGCCGACGACGACCACGTCGCAGCTGAGTGTCGTGTCAGCGCTGACCGCCAGCGGACGGATCGGTTTGGGGGTGTTGGGAGGCGGGCCCAGCGGGCCGGGATATCCGATGGCGCGCGCGACCCCGGGCGTCGTGTAGTGGACGACGATCGTCAGGCGCTTGAGCGCCTGAAAGGCTTTGCGGCGCTGCGGGATCGCGCTCGTCGCCCAGCTGCGCAGGCAGCGTTCCCGCTGAGTTTGCGACATGCGCGTAAAGGGTTTGGGAATGCCGCTCAGCAGCAGGTTCACCGCGGCGCCGTCGAGCAGCCGCAGCAGCAGGTCCAGCTCGGCGCGATCGGCGGGGCGCGGGAGCGTCGCGATCTTCTGCGCGACCCGATCGCCCAGGTCCGCCGGCCCATCCGCGACGAGCGTCGCTGCGACGGCGCGCAGGACGTCTCGCGCGGCGGGCGACAGGGTCAACGCGCCTGGACGAACGTCAGCTTGAAGCCGTCAGGGTCCGTGATCATGAACACGCGGTCGCCCCACGGCATGTCCTGGGGCTCCTGGTCCAGGTTGCCCCCGCGCGCCTTGACTTCGGCGGCCAGCTTGTCCAGGTCCTGTGCGGTGTGACACCACACGCGGGTCCCGAGTCCCTTTTCCCGGTCCCGGCCTTTCTTGAAATCATCCTGGCCCAGCA
>QHUE01000282.1 GCA_003221825.1 Gemmatimonadota bacterium | reverse complement strand
GCGCCGAAGGAGATCCGACCCGCGCCGCCGAGGCCCCCACGGCACGCCAGGAGATTCGCTACTGGACCGCCGCGGTGCTGCGCCAGACACCCGAAGAGCCGCTGCAGCCGGTGCCCCTCGGCCAGGTGTACGTGGCGGATGATGCCGACGTCGCGCAGGCGCTCCGAATGGACGCATTTCTCTTGTCGGCGAACCCGACCGCGATCCCCGTCGGCCTGTATACGTCCGCCGGACGAGACGCGCCGGTCTATCTCGATGCCGATTTTCTCCTCGGACCCGAAGCCGCGCATCTCAACATCTCGGGCGTCTCGGGACTCGCGACCAAAACCAGCGCCGTCGAGTTCCTGCTCGCGTCGATCTTCGCGCACTTCCCTGCGCACAAGGGCCGGGTGGCGGCGGTGTGCTTCAACGTCAAAGGTCCGGATCTCTGCTTCCTCGATCAGCCCGGCGATCTGAGCGACGAGGACCGGCAGCGCTACGAGCGGCTCGGCGTGCCCGCGACGCCATTCCAGCACGTGCAGCTGTACGCGCCACTCAAGGCGGACGGCGTCAATCTCAATACGCTCCGGACGCATCCCGATCTCGTCGCCGACGTCGAGCCCCTCACCTGGGGGCTGCAGGAAGTCGTCGACTACGCCGAGGTGCTGCTCAACCGGGACGACATCGACGCCAAGGCGGACGCGTTTATCGATTTTCTGAGAGATCGGGTGCTGGGCAGGACGTTCGACGACGGGTTCGGCACCACGCACCGGGTGCAGACCTTTGCCGATCTGGATCGGCTCTTCCGCTCGATCTTCGATGGTCTGGAAATCACCGCGGGTGGGCGCAGCGACACCTGGCGGACCCATCACATCGCCACGATGCGCAAGGTGCGCAACCGGCTCCTCAACATTTCGACGCGGTGCAAAGGCCTCGTGACGGACGACGGGCCGTCCAGCGATCTCCCGTGGAACGGCTTCAAGGATCGCACCGTCTACGTCATCGACATCGCCAACGTCGATCCGCTCGGCCAGGATCTCGTGTTCGCGCGCGTGGTCTCGAAGCTGCGCGAGCAGCTCGAGCGACGGGAGCTCGGCGTTGACGCGGTCGTGGTCTTCGTCGACGAGCTGAACAAGTATGCGCCCGGAGACGGGCCGGACACCTACGTCAAGAAAATGTTGCTCGACATTTCCGAACGGGGCCGCTACCTCGGCCTCGTGCTGTTCGGCGCGGAGCAATTCCGCTCCCAGGTGCACCGCCGCGTGGTCGGCAATGCGGGGACGCAGCTGTTTGGGCGGATGGACATGGACGAGCTGGCCACGCCCGGGTACCAGGTTCTGACGCCGGCCACCAAGAGCAAGCTGGCCACGCTGCCCATCGGTGAGCTGATGGTGCGTCACCCGCATTTCACGCAGCCGATCTTCGTGCGCTTCCCCAAGCCGCCGGTGCTGCGCGGCCGCGATGGCGTCGAGCGCTTTCCGCCCGCGGCCGACGTGCCGTTCGACGACGCCGTCGTGCGGCAGCTCGTCCGGCTGGACCGCCGCGTCCGGCCGAACCAGATCAAAGATCTCATCGCGGATCGCGAACCGGACGATGTGCGCCGCGCGCTGGCGGCGGTGCGGCGCACCCGGCCCGACGATGTGCTGGCGTACTTCCGGAAGGTGTTGGGAGCGCGTGTGGACTCCGATACGAGTCTGGCGCGGGAGCGCCAGGCGGTGCCGCCACTCAACCCCATTGCCGACGAGCCCTACTGATATGGCACACCACCGCGCCGCGCTCCTGCTCCTGGCGTTGCCCGCGTGTGGTGGGGGTGGTCCCAAGGTCGCGCTGCGCTTTCACCCACCGGCGGGCGCAGTGTATCACTACGCCCTCGAGCAACGCACGCAGGTCAGCATCGCGTCCGGCCCCCTGGCCGCGATGGCCAAGCAGCAGCTCTTCATGCGCGTGCAGTACACGCAGACCGTCAAAGGACCGGCGAGCGGGGGAGGGACTGAGGTCGACGTGGTGTTCGAGTCCATGACGATGGAGGTCCCAGGGGTGTCGCCCGACCTCATCGCGCGCGAGCTCGCGAAGATGAAAGGGACGCGCACCACCGTCGTGTACGATGCGCGCGGGCAGATCGTCCGCAGCGACTTCACGCCCGTGCCGGGCCTGCCGCCTGAAATGGCCGGTGAGGTAGCGACGAGCCTCAAGTCGATGACGCTTGGGTTCCCGGATCACCCGGTCGGCCGCGGCGATTCCTGGACGATTACGACCGAGTTGCCGCTCGGACAAGTGCCCGGCGCGAACACATCGGAGGCCGGTCCGGCCCGGACGACCCTTACCGTCCGCGAGATCCGCATCGCCGGATCCGATACGTCGGTTGTGCTCGACATCAAGACGGCGTTTCCGACGGGCCCGATCCATCTGACCGTCGGTGGGCAGTCGGGCACCCTGAAGCTCGAGGGTGAGCTCGCCGGCCATCAGCAGTTTTCCATTTCGCGTGGCGCCATCCTGGATGGCGCGATCAAGGGCGCCACGAAGATGAATGTCACCGCGGCGCTGTTCGGCTCGCAGGCGATGAGCATGGCGTCCGAGACCGAAAGCTCGATCTTCCTTCTTCCCTAGCGATGAAACTCGCCCACCTTGCCGATCTGCACCTCGGCTTCCGGCAGTTCGACCGGCAGACGCCGAAGGGTGCGAACCAACGTGAGGTTGACGTCGCGGAGGTGTTCAAGCGCGCGGTAGACGATCTCCTGGAGCAGAAGCCTGAACTGGTCGTTATCGCCGGTGATCTGTTCCACTCAGTGCGGCCGACAAATGCCGCCATTCTGTATTGTTTTCGTCAGCTCCACCGGCTGCGGACCGGCCTGCCGTCTACCCCGATCGTCGTGATCGCGGGCGAGCATGACACGCCGCGCTCGACCGAAACCGGTTCGATCCTGCGACTCTACGAAGCGCTGGGCGTCGAGATTGCCGTCGAGGATGCCCGCCGAATCGTATTTCCCAAACTCGATTGCGCGGTGCTCGCGGTACCGCAGCAGCCCCTCCTCAAAGCAGATCGCCCCTCGCTTCGTCCGGAGCCCGGCGGCCCGACGCTGAACGTTCTCGTCACTCACGGCACATACGGCGGACTCGGCGAGGAACGCGGGACGATCGAATATGGTGGTGCCGAGTTGTCTCGAGAGCTCCTCGCGCCGGAAAAATGGGATTACATCGCGTTGGGTCACTATCACACGGCACAATCGGTGGC
>QHUE01000281.1 GCA_003221825.1 Gemmatimonadota bacterium | reverse complement strand
CTCTTCACGTGGTGGGCGCCGTGGCGGAATCTGCGCGCCCGCAACATCGGCTGGCGGCTCGACTATGTCCTGGCTTCCCCGGCGATCGCGGCTCGGGCCACCAGCTGCGTGGTGCAGGCCGACGTCGGAACGAGCGACCACGCTCCGGTCGTCATGATCGCTTAGGGCAAATTGAAACAGCCTTTGCTATAGTAGGCCCATGGCGAACGTACGCGTCTACGGGAGCGGGGGGAGCAAGTCGCCAAGCGGGCCGAAGGAAAGCTCACCGCTTCTGGCCGGCCTGCTCGCGGCGAGCGGAATCATCATCGCATGGGTGGCCCTGGTGTACATGACGCACCACCCCGTCGGCGTCGCCGCTTGGGGTGTGGGAGGGCTGCTGGGGATCGTGGTGGCCAAAGCCGCCAAACCGCCGACCAAAGCGACCGGTGCGCTCGCGGCCGTGCTGACGCTCGTGACGGTCCTCGTCGCCAAGGTGGTGGTGGTCACGGTTGCCCTGCAGCCGATCATGCGGCAGGAACTCGCGAACGATCCGGCAGCCTTGACGGTGCTGTACCTCCTGGAAAAGACCGAGCACAAGTCCTTTTCGCCCGATCTGCAGGCGACTATCGACGCCCGTCCGGATCTGGTGGCCGACACCACGTTTTTCGGCTTCGGCCCGGGGCATGAGCTGCGCTCTCGCATGATCGCCGAGGCGGCGGATGCCGCGAAGGCGTCGTCGTTCGCGGAGCGAGCGCGCCTGGTGCACATGCACTACGATCGCTTCCTATCGAAGTTGGGATTCTGGGTCTTGCTGCTAGGGACGTTCGGACTACTGGACCTGCTGTGGATTGGGCTCGGGATGTCGACGGCCTGGACTCTGGGACAGGGACGGATCTGAGCTAGGTCCCGGGCCCCTTCCCCATCTCGCGCTCCTCGCGCTCGCGCTGTTCTCGCGCCAGCCGGACGCGCTCCTGGCGCTCCTTCGCGGCAGCTTCAGCGGCGGCCTCCCGCTCACGCGCTTGCGCATCAAAATCGGTAGTGGCTGCGGCTTCTTCCCTGGCCTGGCTGACCCGCTGCTGGCGCTCGCGCAGGCTGTCCTTCTGCCGTTGTTCGAGTTCGGCCTCGCGTTGAACCTTGTTCTTGAGGTGGGCCCACCACATCACCAGGAACAGGCCAAACTGGGCGGGCAGAACGAAGATGAAGGAAGCCGGGAACAGTTGATTGACGGTTATGGTGACCGCCACACTCGCCAGGGCCCACTTCCACCCCGTGAGGTGCTCGTAATCCGCGGCGAAATAGAAGAGCGCCGCGAAGGTGAAGAGGCCGCCACCGAGCCCGAGCATGCGTTAATATGTAAAAGCAGCTTTTGCGATGCAATAATCTTTCGGGTTTATTTCCGGAGGCGTCGGATGCCCCGCATCGTGTGGATCATCCTGATCATTGTGATCTTTGGCGCGGCGATGTTTTTCTTGCGCCGCTACATGGAGCGGTAGCGTGCTGACGGTGTTCTTGCTGTCGCCCGCGAGCTGCGCCGGAACGCGCGCACAGCTGTTGATCAAGAGTCAGACAAGCCCGCTCACCGCTCGCCTCACCAATGGTGGCGCGCCGCTCGGCGAAGTTTTCACGTTCATGAGCAGTCTCTACTTTCGCGGGAAGCTCGCATATGCCACGCGGTTCGGCCGGGCATTCGTCATTACGCCGGGTCGCGGTCTCCTCCCCGCCGATGTGTTGATTCGCGTTGATGATCTGCGGAAGATGGCAACGGTGCCGGTCGATGAAACCGAGCCGGCGTTTCGCGAACCGCTCGTGCGGGATGCCACCGCGCTGCACCGCGGCCTGGCACCGGACGACCGCGTCGTGCTGCTCGGCAGCGTCGCCACCGACAAGTACGTCGGCCCGCTGCTGGATGTCTTTGGTGACCGGCTGCTCTTCCCCGCTACCTTTGCAGGCCGTGGGGACATGAGCCGCGGCGGGCTGCTACTGCGGTGTGCCCGAACCGGGACGCCGCTCGACTGCGTACCCGTGCGGGGCGCGGTCCGGCACGGACCCAAGCCCCCCAAGCTTCCTCCGCCCGCGTAAGTTCAACCGCGGAGGTAGCTATGACGATCGATCCCCCTTTCGATCCGCTGAAGGAACGCCTGCAAGAGGCGGTGGCGCCCGATTATCGGGTGGAGCACAGGATCGGTCAGGGGGGGATGGGCGTCGTCTACCGCGCGCATGAGGTACTGATGAACCGGGCGGTGGCGATCAAGGTCCTTCGGCCCGAGCTCGCGACCGCGGACGCCGGCGAGGCGTTACTGCGCGAGGCGCCGATGATGGGCAACGTCCGCCACAAGAACGTCGTCGTGATACTTCGCTCCGGCGAAGGCAAGGGCCTTCAGTACTACGTCATGGAGCTGGTCAACGGGCCTACGCTCGAGCAGCGGCTCGAATCGGGTCCGATTCCGCCTGACCAAGTGGTACGGATCGGCTGCGATGTACTCCGCGGCCTCGAGGCGATGCACCGGTTGGGGTTTGTACATCGCGACATCAAGCCGAGCAACGTGTTTCTGTTGTCGGACGGGGCGCTGGTGGGCGACTTCGGGATCGCACGACCGCCATCCCACGGGGAAAGCGATTCACACAGTAGCGGCACGCCGGACTACATGGCGCCCGAGCAGGTGGAGCGGAAATCGATCACGCCGCGGACCGACATCTACTCGACGGGGGTGCTGCTGTACGAGGCAGTGACGGGGCGCCGGTTTCATGAGCAGGGGAAGCAGATCGAGTGGAGCGGCATGCCGCGAGAGCTCGCAGGCGTGCTGCAGCGCGCGACCGCGACGGAGCCTGAGGAACGCTGGCCCGACGCCGCGGCGTTCCGCGAAGCCTTGGAGGCTACGCAGGGCCCGCATGTCGCGCGACTCGTCGCGGCGATCGTGGGCGGTGTCGTACTCGTGGGCGCGGTGATCGTGGGGCTTATCGAGTTCTGGCCTCATCCACTGAAGCCCGCGGATCCGAGGCCTGGCCTGCATTGGGCGATTCGCTCGGTTATCAGATCGTGCTGGGCGTCTGGGCCGACCGCAGCCCCCTTGCTGGATCGCTCCCGACCCGCGCACTGCCCCACACTTGGGACGGGCTCATTCGTTTTCTAGAAGCGGAGCAAATCGTAGCGCAGGCACAGTGGGAGAAAGCCGACAGCGCCTACCGAGTGGCTGAAGCAACCGATACCACCTGCTGGATCTGCTCGTGGCGCATACTCGAAGTCGGTCGGTGGCGGGGGCGCCAGCCGGATCGCGGGCGGGTGCATCGCGTCCAGGTTCACGCCGACTCCCTCCCGCCGTTGTACCGCAGCTTCATCCACGCCGCGCAGCTGCCGCTCCGCGATCGGTTGGACACGTTGCGCGCGGTGGCAGAAAGCTCGCGCGAGTTCTTCCTCGGGTGGTTCCAGCTTGGCGATGAGCTATTCCATCGTGGCCCACTCGCGGGGCATCGACGCTCGGAAGCGATCCCCGCGTTCGAGCGGGCCGCGCGGCTCCGACCCGACTTTCGGCCGTCGTGGGAGCACCTCGCGTGGGTGGCCACAGCCGAAGGGGATTCCAGTACGGCGGCCGGCGCGCTCGATTCGTTGGAGAGTCATGGCGTTGCGCCCGACGCATTCTCACGCGAGCTCCGCGCGCTCCTCAACGTCGGCTTCGCGTGGCGGTTTCTGCCGGAGAGTGCAGCGGTCCGCGTCACCGCGCAGATCATTGGTCAGCCGGGGATGCAGAGCAGCGCAGATTTTGGTGCCGGACCGCGGATGCTTCCGACATTCGATGTGCCGCGAGGAGCGATCGCGTTAGGCGAGATTCTCGAACACAGCACGTCACAGGAGTGGCAGCAATCGGGTCTGACTGCCCAGACACTCGGGGCTGTGGCGCTGGGCCGGCTGGACCGACTACACGATTTGGCGCGCCGCGTCACGGAGGTCGCCCCGCAGACGGAGCTGGAGCTCTTCAATGACGAACTGCCCGCGGTACTCGCCTTCGTCGACAGCAGCAGCATCCGCACCATCGAAGCGCTCGACGGTCTGAGCTCCTGGATCGCGAGCAGCGGTGTCGATCCCCTCCGCGACCGCGCGGTCTGGATGAGCACCCTGCTAGGCCACCGCACGCCCCCGCGCGCTGGCGCGCCGGTCGAGTTCGAGCTGTTCATCGCCGCCGATTCATTGGCCTCGGCTGGACACCCGCGCGCGGCGCTGGTACTACTCGATCCGTTGCCCGTGGACGCGGTCGCCAGGCGTGTAGATCCGTTCTTTCGCGCCATCGTGCACCTCCAGCGCGCCAAGTGGCGTGTCAGGATCGGTGACATCGAAGGCGCGAGAAACGAACTGCTGTGGCACGAGCATCTGGACGTCGTCGGCCTGCCGACCGGCCTCCCGCAAGCGGCGGAGGTCGACTGGGCGTTCGGCACGCTGGCGCGCTGGCGCCTCGCTCGCCTGCTCGACCGCGCCGGGCGCGCCCAGCGTGGCGAAGCGTGTGAGGCCTACGCCGCGGTGGTGCGGCATTGGTCCCGGGCGCCAGCGCCCTACGGGGCGCGAGCCGACACCGCGCGGACGCGCAGGCGCGCGCTCGGCTGCGCTACCCCGCAAGCCGCTCGATGATTCGGCTGCAGACGTTAGGCACGCTCGAAGTCACGATGGATGGGGCGGCAGCGCCGGCCGAGCTGCTCTGGAAGAAGAACATCGCGTTGCTCCTGTACGTTGCGCGCGCGCCCAAACGCCGCTGCACCCGCGAGCAGCTGATCGGCTTGCTCTGGCCGGAGAAGGACGACACCGCGGCGCGCCAGTCGGTCCGCGAGGCCATTCGCATGGTGCGCTCCTACGTCGGCGAAGACCGGCTCGACACGCCAGGTGATGTCGTCCAGCTGCTGGACGGCGCGGTGGAGCTCGACACCGACCAGCTCGAGCAACTGGTGAAGCAACGGGCTTGGGCGCAGGTGACGCCGCTGATCAACGGCGGGTTCGTCGATGGCTTCAAGATCCCCGATGCCTCGGGCTTCGAGGACTGGCTCACCGTCGAGCGGTCGCATTGGCATGGCCTGGCCATGGATGCGCTGCTGCGTCACGCCGAGGAGCGGCTCGACGCCGGCGACGAGCTCGGCGCCGATGACCCGATCATCAAGGCCCGCAAGCTGGACCCGCTCTCGCAGCGCGCGCTCCGTGCGGAGATGCGGCGATTGGCCGGCGCGGACAACAGCTCCGAGGCGCTGCGCATATTCGAGCGCTTCGCGAAGCAGGCGGAACGCGACGGGGCCATTCCCCTCGAGCCGGAAACCAGGGCGCTGGCCGACCATGTCCGCAGCGGCCGCGTGCGACATCTCCCAACAGACGCCCTGTCCCCCGCCCGCAGTGTGGCGTGGCGGCGCGCGCCACTCCTGGGACGGCAGCCCGAGCTCGCTACCGCGCTCGCGCAATGGCGGACCGCACGAGCCGGGCGCCTGGCGGTGCTCGTGATCGAAGCAGAATCGGGCGGCGGGAAGACGCGCTTGGAGGAAGAGCTCACAACGCGCGCGGCGCTGGATGGCGGCGTCGTGGTCGCCATGCGCGCCGTGCCGGCTGATCTCGAGCAACCCGCGAGTGGCATGCTGGGACTGGCGCGAGGCGGCCTGATCGACGTGCCCGGCGTGGCCGGCGCCAATCCCGCCGCGCTCGTCACGCTCGCCGCGCACGCGAGTGAATGGGCGGAGCGGTTCCCACAAAAGAACCCGGCGGCGAGCACGTGGACCCTGGACGCCGCCATTGCCGAAGTGCTGCGCGTGACGACCGCCGAGCAACCGCATGTGCTGATCTTCGACGACGCCCAGTGGATCGATGCGGCGTCCTACCAGATGATCGAACAGCTTGCCCGCGACCTTGCACACGCGCCGCTGCTCCTCGTACTCGCGGCGACGCCCGAACCCGCACCGCCCAAGCTGGCTGAGCTCCGCGCTCGCATCGGGCGGGACATCCCCGGTGCTGCGATTTCGCTCGGGAAGCTGGACCACGAGGCAATCCTGCAGTTGATCAAATGGGCCCTGCCGGCCTACCAGGGCAAGGCCGCTGATCGCCTGGCGCGGCGCATCGCCGCCGACTCCGGCGGCCTGCCCCTGCTCGCCGTCGAAATCTGTCACGCGATGGCCCAGGGTCTCGATCTCGAGTCCACGAACGGCGCGTGGCCGCATCCGTTGCGCACGCTCGACTCGACGTTCCCGGGCGACCTTCCCGACACCATCGTCGCGGCGATTCGTGTAAGCTTCCGGTGTCTCACTCGGGCCGCGCAGCAGGCGCTGGTGGCCACGGCGCTCCTTGGTGAGCGCGTGGCGTCACGCCGCATCGGCTGCGCTACCGACCTGACCGGCGACGCGCTGCACGCGGCGCTCGACGAGTTGGAGTGGCGTCGCTGGTTGGTGGCCGAATCGCGCGGCTACGTGTTCCGGGCGCGCATCGTGCGTGACGTCGTAGCGCGCGACATGG
>QHUE01000272.1 GCA_003221825.1 Gemmatimonadota bacterium | reverse complement strand
GCCACGTCGGGCACCAGGTCCGGCGCGGTCCGTACCGAGGCGGCGCTGTCGATAAACTGCCGATGCCACAGCTCCGCGGACACAATAGCCACCAGGGCCTGGTTCTCGCGGAACCCGGTGGCAGCACCCGCGCGACACCGTCGCACGAGTCCGGCCACCGCCTGCGGCTCGAACAACCCGGAACGCGTCAGGCTGCGTTCGTCCAGGAGGTCCCGCACGTACTCGACGGGTTCCGGGCTGAAGAAGGCAGGGATGTCGGGCGCGCGGTACGGCTGCTTCGGGCGTCGGTGTACGGCCGGGGGGACCACGTCCTGCGCCCAGCGGCGCAAGATCGCCTTCTCGCGGAGGCCGCGGAGCTTGCTGCCCGTGGGCAGGCGCGCCGCGAATTCGAACAGGCGATGATCGAGAAACGGGTAGCGGCCTTCCACGCCATGTGCCAGCGACATGCGGTCCCCTTGGGCGCTCAGCAAGTAGGGGGACAGCAGCGTCACCATCTCGAGGTACGCGGCGCGGTTGAGCGGCGACCACGTCGAGAAGCTGGCGGGCAGGCTCGCCCGCAGGTCCTCGAGGGGATCGGTCTGGGCGAGCGTCGCGCGCAGGTCGGCCGAATAGAAGTCCTTGATCCGCGAGGTGAGCAGGAACCGCGGCAGATGCGAGAACAGCAAATCGTCCGGTGCCCCCGCGTCCAGAAACGAGCGCCGCCAAAAGTCGCCGTGGCGCCCGCGCGAGTCGAGGTAGGGGTAGAGGCGGTCGAAGAGCCGCGGCCGGGAGCGCGACTGCGGCTGGCGCAGGCAAAACAGCCGGAGCGCCGTCTCCTTGAACAGGTCGTACCCAAGGAACAACTCGTCCGAGCCCTCGCCGGTGAGCACCACTTTGATGTCGTGCTCGCGCGCCAATTGCGCGAGCAGGTACATCGGGGCCGGGGCGGTGCGCACCAGCGGCGATTCGGCGTGCCACACGACGTCGGGGAACACCCCGGCCACGTCACCCGGTCCAATCGCGCGCACGAAATGATGGCTGTGCAGCTGCGCCGCCACGAGCAGCTGGAACTCGCGTTCGTCGAGCTGCGGGTCGTCGAACGTGACGGAGAACGTCCGGACCGGGAAGGGCGACTCCCGCGCGGCAAGCGCGCAGCTGATCGACGAATCGAGGCCGCCGCTCAGATACCCGCCGACCGGAACGTCCGATCGCAGACGGAGCGCGACGCTGCTGCCGAGCAGGTGGCCAAGGGCGGGACCGGCGTCGGGAGGTTCGTCGCGCGCTTCCGGGTACTCGAGCGCGTAGTAGCGGCCGTGACGGAGGGCCCCCTCACGCCAGACCGCGAAGCAACCTGGTTCGATGGAGTGGACGCCGCGGAACACGGTCCACGGCGGCCGGGCCGCCCAGAAGGTGAAGACCTGATCGAGACCGACGAAATCGGGGGCGGCTTCGACCCCGCCGCTCGCGAACAACGCCTTCGCCTCGGAGGCGAAGAACAGGTCCCCGTCCGCGATGGCGTAGAAGAGTGGACGCACACCGAACCGATCGCGCGCCAGCAGGACCGTTTCGGTCCGACGATCGTAAATCGCGAACGCGAACTGCCCGTTCAGGCGGCCCAGCATGCCGGTGCCCCACTGCTCGTACGCGTGCACCAGCACTTCCGTATCGCTGCGGGTGCGGAAGCGATGCCCGGCGGCCGACAACTCGGTCCGCAGCTCGAGGTAGTTGTAGACCTCGCCGTTGTAGACGACGAGCACAGAGCCGTCTTCATTCCCGAGGGGCTGCGCCCCACCGGCCACGTCGATGATGCTGAGGCGCACGTGCGCCAGGCCGACGCGCGGGCCGGCGTAGCGCCCGCAGCCGTCCGGACCCCGATGGCGCAGCGCGCCCGCCATGCGGTCCAGGATCTCGGCGGAGACGCCCCCCCCTCCCGGCGCCCGAGCCAGCCCTGCGAGCCCGCACATCAGGCTTGGTTCCGCCAGGAATGGGCCGCCGTCCGACGCCGCCGGCGCTCCTGGTGCGCCGCGATCTCGGAGACGGGCTCGACCAAGAGGGGAGGTAGATGCAGGTAGCGCGTCGTCGCGCGCTTCTGATCGATGTCCCGCAGCACCCTGGCCGCCTCGTCCGGCGACCGTCCCAGCTCCGCGGCGACGGCCGCCGGATCGCGGCCGAGGTTGTGCGCGAACAGGACCAGATCCAGTGTGGCGGCCGGAAGGGCGAAATAAAACTCTTCCTGCGTCTGCGGCAGAGAGTAGGTGTCGGTGGTCGGCGGCCGGGTCCGAATCGCCGCCGGGACGTCCAGGAATTCCGCGAGTGCGTACACCTGCGATTTGTACAGGTGGGCGATGGGCTTCACGTCCGCCAGCCCGTCTCCGCCTTTGACGAAGAACCCCTGGTCGTACTCGAGCCGGTTGGGCGTGCCGACGACGGCGTAGTGAAGCCGGTCGGCGTGGAAGTACTCCAACATCGTCCGGACGCGCTGCTTGAAGTTGGTCGCCGCGACGATCTCGCGGTATTCGGCGGCGGGCAGCCGCACGTGGCGCACCTCACCGTCCGGAAGCTCGACCGCCAACGATGACACGTTCAAGCGGTCAGAGTCGAGCCGGCCGCCCGACAACACGACCTTGCACCGCCACTCATCCTGAAACTCGGGCATGGCGCGGCGGATCGCGGCGTTGCGCCGCGCGTAGCAACCCAGGGCCGCCAGCATCGGCGTGATGTCCTCAACGACGTATGCGATCCCGAGCGCGTCCGCCCAGCGTGCAGCGAGGTCGAGGCTCTGGCGATCGGACTCCCGCTCCGGCATCAGGAGTCCGAGCACGTGAGTCGGGCCCAGCGCGCGCACAGCCAGGGCCGCGCACACCGAGCTGTCGATCCCCCCGCTCATCCCCACGACGAGCCCTCGCCGGCTCAACACCTCGCCGACCTGCTGGCGCAGCGTCGCGGCGATCTGCTCGGTGACCTCTGCCTTATCGATCTGTAGTTCGTTCGCCAGACTCACGTCCGTCCTCGAGTGCGCTCGCCCCCAGGCTTCCACGCAAGGATGGCGCCGTGGGGCCAACGCACAGGGCGCGCGCCGCGCCGCGCACCTGCTGCGGGCACGCAACACCCGGGATCGTCCGGCCCTCCGCCTCAGTGTGGCACAGGTGATG
>QHUE01000271.1 GCA_003221825.1 Gemmatimonadota bacterium | reverse complement strand
CGAGCGAGATCGCGGTCGACTCCGCGAGGAACTGGCGCAGCACGTCGCGGCGCCGGGCGCCTAGCGATTTGCGCAGCCCGATCTCCCGCGTTCGCTCGGCCACCGCCATCAGCATGATGTTCATGATCACAATGCCGCCAATCACGAGCGACACGAGGACGATGCCCGGGATGACGGTCGTGAGAATGCCGCTGATGCCCGCCCAGAAGCGCTGCACACCCTCGGAGGTGTCGAGCACGAAGTTGTTGTCCTGCTTGGGCCGGAGGTGGCGACGGCTGCGCATGACGCCCTCGGCCTGCGACATCGCCTCGCGCATTTCGACGTCCGACCGCGCTTTCACGAGGAAGGCGTCGAGAATCCCGGGTGGGTTCACCAGGTTCTGGGCCGGCGAGAGGGCGGGGACCACGACGAAGCGATCGAGTGGAAATCCGAGAATGCTGCCTTGGTGCTCCACGACGCCGATCACGCGGTATGGCACGCCGCCGATCCGCACGCTTTTCCCGATCGGTGCGCGATCGGCGAACAGCCGCTTGGCGACCGCATCGCCGAGCACGGCAACGGGAGCGCCCGAGCGGTTCTCTTCGCCGGTGAACGGCCTGCCCAGTGCCAGGTTGAGGTTCTTGATGTCGAAGTACCGCTCGCTCGCTGCGGTCAGCTCGATGTCGCGCGCTTCCTTATTCGCGTACGAGACGGTGACCTGATCGCTGGACTGCCAGGCGGTCATGACGGGGACGGTGAGTCCCTCGGTGATCGCTTCAGCGTCGCTGAACCGAATGCGCGGCCGGCGCCTCCAGGCCCGCCAGACCGAGTCCGGCACGTTCGGCGTGAACATCGGCTGGCGCCGTAATTGAAACGTGTTCACGCCGTAGAGCGTCTGGGCGAACTTCTCCGTCATGTAGCGGTTTACGCCGTTGGCGATTGAGCACGAAGCGATCAGCGACGACACGCCGACGAAAACCCCCAGCAGCGAGAAGCTGCTCTTCAGCTTCTGGGCCCGAATCGTCTGAATGGCGAGACGGAACGCTTCGAAAAACCGCACGTTAGGCGGCCCGGGCCTGATCCGTCGCCACCACGCCGTCGCGCAGCGTGATGACCCGCTCGGCATGGGCGGCGATGTCGTGCTCATGCGTCACCATCACGACGGTCTGGCCCTGGCGGTGCAATTCCGCGAAGACTGCCATGATCTCGGTGCTGGTCGCGGAGTCGAGGTTCCCGGTCGGCTCATCGGCCAGGAGGATGCTAGGCTCGTTCACGAGCGCGCGCGCGATGGCGACGCGCTGGCGCTGGCCGCCCGACAGCTCGTTCGGTTTGTGATCCATGCGGTCGCCGAGGCCTACGCGCTCGAGCGCGTGCGCCGCGCGCTCGCGCCGGGTTCGCGCGGACATCCCGGCGTAGATCAGCGGCAGCTCCACGTTGTGCAAGGCATCGGCGCGGGGCAGCAGGTTGAACGTCTGGAAGACGAACCCGATTTCCTTGTTCCGGATGCGGGCCAGCTCGTCGTCCGCCAGATCGCTCACCTTTTGGCCGTTGAGCCAGTACTCGCCGCTCGTCGGCGTGTCGAGGCAGCCGATGAGATTCATCAGGGTCGACTTGCCCGATCCGGACGGGCCCATCACGGCGACGTACTCGTTCTTCCGGATCTGGACGCTCACGCCGCGCAGTGCCCGCACGAGCTCGGAGCCCATGTCGTACTCGCGGGTCAGCTTGTGCGTCAGGATGATGACGTCGGGGAGCGGCGTATCCCCGGTGCGAAACAGCTGGACGGTGCTCACGAGCGCCGCCGGCCCGTCGTGTCGCTCGACTCCCGGCTCGGACGGACGCGCGCGCCTTCCTTCAGGTCGCGGATCGCCTGATACGGTCCGGCGACGATCGTGTCGCCTGGATGCACGCCCTCGACCACCTCGAAGTGCTCTTCACCCGCGATGCCCACCTTCACCGGATGGAACGTCGCCACACCGTTGTGCACGAGGAACACACCTTCCGCTTCCTTCTTATTGCCGCCCTGACCGCGCTTGCCGCTGTCCGCGGGAGTTGGCGTCGCAGCCTGCGCCGTGCCGCGTCCCGGCCGCTGCTCGGTGGAGATCGGCGTGTTCTCACGCACCGTGAGCGCGATGATCGGAATCGCGAGCGCCTGCTTGCGGGTGTCAGTCACGATCCGGGCCGTGGCCGAGAGATCGGGACGCACTTCGGATGGCGGATTGGAGAGCGTGATCTCGACCTCGTAGTCCACGGCGCGGTCGCTCTGGCTCCCGCCGACGGCGGACGCCGCCGTCAGGATGGCGCTATTGGAGACTTTGGTGACCCGGCCGATGAACGTCGTGTCGGGGAAGGCGTCGATCGTGACCTCTACCGAATCGCCGAGATGCAGCCGGACGACGTCGGTCTCGTCCACCTGGACCTTGGTCTGAATGACCGACAAATCCGAGATCGTGAGCAGCAAGCCGGTCTCGCGCGAGAAGGTGCCGGGTACCGCGACTTCGCCCTCTTCGACGGCGAGACGGGTCACGCGCCCGGCCATCGGCGCTACCAGATGCGTCTTCGCGAGCTGGTCGCGGGCCTCCTGCAGACCGGCGCGCGACTGCTCGACGAGGTGCTGCGACGCCGTCAGGTTGGCCTCGGAGATATCGGATGCCGTTTGGGCCTGCTCGAGCTGTTCCTGCGAGATGAGATTCGGGTTCTGCTCACGCAGCTCCTTGGTACGCTGGAGCGCGCGCGTGGACTGGTCGCGCGTGGCTCGCGCCTGCACGGCGCCGGCTTCAGCCTGCGACATCGCCGCCTGAGCCCGCTGCAGGTTCGCCTGATAGATCGTGGGATCGATCTGCAGCAGGAATTGCCCCTTCTGGACGAAGTCGCCTTCGCGCACGGCGATCCGCGTGATGCGGCCCGTGATGTCGGCGCTGATGTCCACCTTCTTCTTGGGCTGGATCTTCCCGCTGGCGGTCACGGCGGCGACCAGGTCGCGGCGCCCCACGGTCTCGAAGCGCACCTCGATGCCTTTCTCCCGCTTGGCGCTGGCACTCACCATCACCAGAATGATCAGGAGAACGGCCCCTCCGCCTCCCAACAGCACTTTGTTCCGCTTAGACATGGCGGCTCGATCCTCTCGGTTAGCGCAAGCTGCGGCCGACGGCTGCTTCCAATGCCGCCAGAGCCTTGTGATAGTCGTATGTCGCGTTCACTGCGTCGCTTTCAGCACGAAGCGCGGCGACCTGCGCGTCCAGCAGCTCGAAGAACGTGCCCGACCCGACGCGGTAGCGCTCGGTGGCCAGCTGGAGCTGCTCGCGGGCCGCGCTGCGATTCGTGTCCTGCAAGCCGACGGTCCGGAACGCGGTTTGCAGCGTCAGGAACGCCTGGCTGACCTCGGTCTGGACGGCCAGGCCCCGCGCCCGCACCGATTCTTCGAGGTTGTCATGCTGGGCGCGCGCTTCTGAGACGCGCAACTCACGCGCAAAGTTGGTGAAGATCGGCAGCGTCAGCGTGAGGCGTGCCTGAAACGGTTGCCGGGTGAAGTCGAACGGGAAGACGGAATTCGCGTCACGCAGCGCTTTTTCGTCCACCGCAGGATCCCACAGCAGGCCGTTGCATCCCACCGCGGTCAGTCCTGATCCCGTGCGGATCGAATCGTTGGACAAGCACTGGCTATGGCGGGCGTCGGCCGCCAGCTGGCCGTTGTAGATCAGCGGGTCGACGTTCGTGAACTGCTGCGTGAATCCTGACCATCCTGCCGACACCGAGACCGTCGGGCCGTAACTCGATTTCGCGGCGCGCACGCCCCAGGCCGCCGCGCCCTCGCGGGCACGCAGGGCTTTCAGCGCGGGATTCTGCTGCTCAGCCATCGTCATGAGGTCCGGCAGCTGCCACGTCGGAGGCTGCACGCTGAACGAGTCGGTCAGTTGGATCGCCGCCACATCGACCGGTGGCGTCACACCCATCTGCTCGAAGAGGCGCAGCTTTTCCGTGCTGACGAGCGTCTGCGCGCGCAGCAGCGCAACCAGGGCCTGACCGCGAGCCACTTGCGCCTGGCGCACGTCGATCAATGTTGCCTGGCCCACGCCGTAGCGCGCCTGCGCGAGCTTCAAGAATTCCTCGTTCCGCTCGAGCGTCTTCTGAGCCAGTTCCGCCTGGGCACGCGCCTGCAGCACCGTGAGGTATTGTTGCTTGATGCCTGTGAGGAGGGCGTTTTCCGCTCCCGCGACGTCAGCATCCGAGGCGCGTTGTTGCGCGCGGGACAGCCACAACTGCGACAGCGTGGCGCCGGAAAACTGCCACGACAGGCCGAGATCGTAGAATGAGGAAACGGTCGACACGCTCTGCGTGAAGCTCGACGTCAAAAACGTCTGTGAGCCCGGTCCGGTGTAACTCATGCCTGCCGACGTGCTAAAGCTCGGGACCAGCTGACCCCACGCGTTCCGGACGCCCCACGCGGCGGGACCGCGATTGTTCAGCGCTTGGCGGTAGGCCGGGTTCCGTTCCCGTGCGAGCGCGATCGCGTCCTGGAGGGAAAGGCCCGCGGTAACAGAGGGAAGTGGGGTCTTCGGCTGCTGCGCAACGGCAACGGCGGCGAGGCCCAGCAGGAGGCCTGCCACGAGCAACACGTGTTTCATGGTCGTCCTTGAAAAGATATGTCGTGAGGTCGAAGCGCTATACGCGCAAGTCCCTGCAGCGGTTTCGGCCTGCGACAGGAACCTAGCCTGGACGATTAGCCCAGCAAGGTCAACTGCCGGCCACGCGCTCCGCGGTGAGGCGTCTGGAAGGGATTTCGACCTTCATGAGGCGGCCAGTGTCATCCAGCCAGAGGCTGACGGTCTCCTGACCGTCTGCACCCAAAGTGATGTGTCGCAGGCGGGCGGGGTCCCTGTTCAGAGTGGTCACGGCGACCCCCATGTCGCGGATCTGCAGAACTTCGCGCCGGAGACCTCGAGGGAAAATGGCCGTGAGCGCGCCAGGCGCGGAGGTCGCCCGCCACGCCGCGAACACATACGGGGCAAACACCGAATCGTCGAGCACGACAACACGAGGACCCGTCGGGAACTCTCGCGCCCGTTCCGTCGCGCGTGCGACCAATCGCACGGTGAACCGCCCGCGGCCCAGCTCGCCGAGGATCCGAGACGGCTGCCGCGGATCCGCGACATCGTACTGCAGCGTGGCGGGCATCGTGTCATTGTTGACTTCGAGAATGGGGGCCAGCACGACCACCGGCCGCGCGCGGTCGTACCGGATCGTCGTAGCCAGAGTCCAACCGGCCTCGCCGCGCGACAGTCGTCCGTGGTTCAGGCGGAATGACTCGCGCGCGACTTCGAGCGTGTCCACGCGCACAACGAGCACCCCCTCGTCTACCGGGGTTCCCGCCGCCTGCAGCAGCGTCAGCGCCAAAAGGCACGCAGTCATGCGGCTACGGCCCCCAAAACTCGCGTCGCGATGCGGTCATGGATCATCTTATACAGGCGCGCGCCCTTTTCGGCTGATGCGAGGCTCGGCCGCCCCACGGAACCGGGCGACAAAGCAGGGACGGACCCGGTGGCACCGCGCCGGTAGCGCTCCACCTGGCGCTCGCTGAGGGGGTAATCCTGGGCCAGCTCCATGCGGACCAGCTCAGGCGCGAGGTGCAGCATGAGCGAGGTGTCGAGCTCACCGCCGTGGGTGGGACCGCCAGGGTCCTCGAGGTAGTCGGTGAAGTCG
>QHUE01000270.1 GCA_003221825.1 Gemmatimonadota bacterium | reverse complement strand
ACAACCCGATACCGCCCACGATCAACGTGACGCCGGCGATCGTGAACATCACCGCGTTCCACCCGCCCAGGATGTTGTCCGCCATCGCGAGATTGGACAGCACTTCGGCGGCCTGGTTATCGATCGTGAAGTCCTCGGTTCCGCCATGGCGTTGCCGCACGAGCGCGGTGCCGCGCCGCAGCACGTCGCCGAACCGCGCCGCCTGGCTGGCCGTCACGAGCGCCTCGTCGACGCGCCCTTCGCCCTTGGTATAGCGCGTGATGTAGGTGTACGGGATGTAGATGCGCCGGCCGACGAAGCTGAAGTCGGCCGGAATGATGTCGAACTCGATGGGCGCGACGATGCCGACAACCAGAAACCGCACGCCGTCGATGGTGATGGTCTTCCCGACCGGATCCGTGTTCGCGAACAGATTGTGGGACATCTCCTCGCCAAGCACGGCGACGCGTGCCCGGTTCGTGACATCGAGGGGCCGGATGCTGCGACCGGCCACGATGCGCCAATTGCGGAGCTCGAGGTACCCGGCATCGACGCCGTCGATCCGCACCCGCCGGCGGTCGGCTGGCGCATTCACGACCTGCTCTTCGCCCCAGTTGCGGCCATGCACGCTGGCCACGCCCGGCAGCGCGCGCAGCGCCTCGAGATCGGTCAGGCGCATGCCGGTGTGGCGCAACGCCGCCGCGCCCTTCGCGTCCGAGCGGGGTCCCTGATCGTCCATGAAGAAGCTGCGCGACAGCCCCATCGCGATGAGGTCGTCGTACACCAGCGTTTTCATCGCCGCGGCCAGCGAGGTCATCGATACGACCGAGGCCGCCCCGAACACGATGCCGGACAGAGTCAGCAGCGAGCGCAGCTTGTGCCCCTGGATCTCGCGCAGCGCGTCGACGACGAGCTCGACCCAGTCACGCATAGCGGAGCGCCTCGACCGGCGCGAGCCGCGAAGCGCGCAGCGCGGGGAACAGCCCGGCCACGAGTCCCACGCTGACCGCGGTCCCCAGCGACACCGTGGCGATGAACGGGC
This sequence comes from Gemmatimonadota bacterium, assembly GCA_003221825.1. Taxonomy (GTDB): domain Bacteria; phylum Gemmatimonadota; class Gemmatimonadetes; order Gemmatimonadales; family GWC2-71-9; genus 20CM-2-65-7. Next base: position 2,252 of record QHUE01000270.1, on the reverse strand, counting down.
TTACCACGGCGGGCATCTGCATCACACGGGCGACGATGCCGGTGAGCGCGGCCCCAAGGCCGAGGCCCAGGAGCCCCCCGATGACCGTGACGACGAGGACTTCCGCGAGCACGTGCGCGAAGATGCCGCCCGCCGTGGCGCCGAGCGCCATCCGCGTGCCAAACTCGCGCACGCGCTCCACCACCGAGGCGAGCAGGATGTTGGCGATGACGATGCCGCCCGTGATGAGCGACACGACCCCGACGACGAGAAAGATGAAGTTGAAGAGCAGCAGGAATTGCCCCGATTGCTGCCCCGCGCCCTGCCCCGACGAACGGATGTCGAAATCCTCGACGCCATGGCGCGCGAACAACAAACTGCGCACTTGCGTTTGAGCGGCCATGCCGCCTACCGCCGGCCGAGCTTTCAGCGTCAGGAAGTCGAGCCGGTCAGTCGCGCTGTACTGCGTGATTGCCGTCGAAATCGGAATGTAGGCCCGCTCGTTGCGATACTCGAGCGCGTTGTTCTCCCAGGCCGCGAAGTAGAACTCCTCCCGCTCGAGCACGCCGACGACCCGGTAGCTCTTGTCGCCGATGCTCACGATCTTGCCCAGCGCCGCCGGCGCGCGACCGAATAACGAATCGGCGTACTTCCAGCCGAGCACCGTCACCCGCGCCTGATGCAGGACGTCGAGATCGCTCAGATAGCGGCCGACGAGCGGTTTGATGTCGTTGATGATCATGTACGCCGGTGTAGTGCCGATGACTTGGCCGCTGAAGCTCTTGTTACCCGCGCGATAGGAAAGCTGCCGTGCCCAACCCGGACTGACGGCGGCCAGCGCGGTCGCCCGGTCGCGCAGGTACTGAGCGTCGCGGAAGGTCAGACGCTTGGAGGCCAGCTCACGCGCTCCCGGATGCGCCGAGGATTCCCGGTCGGACACGATGATCGTGCCGCGCCCCCCGACCTCATTGAGGAATTGCTCTGTTAATGCCGTCTGGCCGCCGAACAGCGCCAGCACGGTGACGATGCTGCCGGTGCCCAGGATCAAGCCGAGCAGCGAGAGCAGCGTCTGGCCCCAGTGGCGGCGCGCTTCGTCGAGCCCCGTGAGCAGCGACTCGATGAGGTTCACACCACGCGCCCATCGCTCATGTGGATCACGCGCTCGGCGCGCGCCGCGACGCCCGGATCGTGAGTCACCAGCACGATCGTGTGGCCCGCCGCGTGCAGCTCGGCGAAGGTTGCCAGCACTTCGCGTCCGGCTTGGGAATCGAGGTTGCCGGTCGGCTCGTCGGCCATGAGGATCGCCGGCTCGCCGACGAGCGCGCGGGCGATGGCCACGCGCTGCCGCTCGCCGCCCGACAGCTCGTCGGGGCGATGGCCGATGCGGTCCGAGAGCCCCAACCGCTCCAGCAGCTTGAGCGCGCGCGCCCGCCGCTCGGCGCGGGGGACGCCGCCGCGGTACTTGAGCGGCAAGGCCACGTTTTCTTCGACCGTGAGCCTGGGCATCAAGTTGAAGGTCTGGAAGACGAAGCCGACTTTGCGATTGCGTACGTGCGCCAGACGTTTGCCGGACAGCGTCCCGACGTCTTCGCCGTCCAGCCGGTAGCTGCCGGCCGTGGGAGAGTCGAGGCATCCGAGGATATGCATCAGCGTGCTCTTGCCGGAGCCCGACGGCCCGGTGATCGCGATGAACTCGCCGGCGGCTACGTCGGCGTCCACGCCCCGCAACGCCTGCACATCCACCTGGCCCAACCGGTAGGTCTTGGCGAGGCCGCGCGCCTCGATCAACACATTCATCAGCGCCGCCGCGCGGGGTTCCGGGCCCGCTCGACCGCGGCGACCGGATCCTCCAGCGCAATCGAATCCCCCGCGGCCAGACCGTTGATGATTTCGACGTAGAAGAGATCGGAAAGGCCCAGCGTCACCGGCACCGGCTGCGGTCCGCTGCCGCCGAGCTTGTAGACGACGGGCTTCCCTTCCTTTAATAGGACGGCCTCGACCGGCACACGTACGGTCCCGGTCCGCACCGGGCCCGAAATCCGCACGTTCGCGGTCATGCCGGGCCGCAGCACACCGGCGCCACCGGTCACCACGATTTCGACGTCGAAGACCCGCACGCGGTCCTGGAGGCGTGCCGCGGGCGGCACGAGACGGACGACGCCCTGCGCCGTGTCGCCGGGGAACGCGTCAACGGTAAGCGCGACGCGGTCGCCTTTCTTCACCTTCCCGATGTCCACTTCGTTGATCGCCGCTTTCACGAGCAGCGTCGAGAG
>QHUE01000269.1 GCA_003221825.1 Gemmatimonadota bacterium | reverse complement strand
GACCAGCTCGCGGAAGGCGGCGTCGTGTCCCTGTTTTGCCCATGCGACGACCTGCTGATCGCTGGCGTCGCTCAGGTGGTCCGGCCTATCTTTCGCGCCTATGGGTCGGTCTCCAGCCTACGTCCGTGGCATGTTCACGGCGATTGCCCCGCGCTACGACTTCCTGAACCACCTGCTGAGTCTCAACGTGGATCGGTCCTGGCGTCGCGCCGCCGTGGCGCGACTCGGCTGGGAAGCGAAACCCGACGGCACGTATCTCGATCTCTGCGCCGGCACACTCGACCTCGCCGCCGAGTTGGCGCGGCGTGACGGCTTCCGCGGGCGCGTGATCGGCGCCGACTTCGCCGTGCCGATGCTGGCACAGGGCAGAGCCAAAGCGCCCCGCACCGTGCCGATTGCCGCCGACGCACTGGCGCTGCCGTTTCCCGCGGCGCAGTTCGACGGCGCGCTGGTGGGATTTGGCGTCCGCAACGTCGCCGACCTCGACAGGGCCTTGAGCGAAACAGCCCGAGTCCTGAAACCTGGCGCGCGGTTCGTCATCCTCGAGTTCGCGACGCCGCGCTTCGCGCCGTTGCGCGCGGTCTACCTCTTCTACTTCCGGCGCATTCTGCCCGTCATCGGCCGGCTCGTGTCGAAACATAGAGACGCCTATACCTACCTGCCAGAGTCGGTGCTGGGGTTCCCCGAGCCGGAGGCGCTGTCGCAACGGCTCAGAGCCGCGGGATTCTCGCGCGTCGGGTTCGACCGCCTGACCGGCGGCATCTGTGCCGTGCACTATGGCACTCGATAACCTGCGGGAGTTCGTCGGCGCGATCGACAAGGCGGGCGATCTCACGCGCGTCGCGCGCGCGGTGTCCGTCGACAAGGAAATCACGGAAATCGCCGACCGCTGCATGAAGTCGCCCGGCGGCGGACCGGCGCTGCTGTTTACGCAGCCGACGCTCCCGGGCGGTGGAGCGTCGCGGTATCCGGTCGCCGTCAATCTCTTCGGCTCCGAGCGGCGCATGGCGCTCGCGCTCGGCGTCGAGTGCCTCGATCACGTCGGCGCGCGCATTGCCGAGCTCCTCGCGATGAAGGTGCCCGAAGGCCTCCTCGGCAAGCTGGCAATGCTGCCGCGGCTCGCTGAGATCGCGAAGTTTCCGCCCAAGACCGTGGGCCGGCCGGCCTGCCAGCAAACCGTGCTCCAGGAATCGGATGTCGACCTCGCGCAGTTTCCCGTCCCGGTCTGTTGGCCCGAAGACGGCGGGGCGTACATCACATTGGGTGGCGTTATTACGAGGAATCCGGAATCCGGAGTCAGGAATGTGGGGATGTACCGGGTGCAAGTGTTGAGCAAGAACACGTTGGCGATGCACTGGCAGCGGCACAAGGTCGGCGCGGCGCATTGGCGCGCAATGGCGGAGCGCGGCGAGACCATGCCCGTGGCGATCGCGCTGGGCGGCGACCCGGCCAGCATCTATGCGGCCTCGGCACCACTGCCGCCGACCATTGATGAGTTTCTGTTCGCCGGCTTCCTGCGCGGGGAAGGGGTGCGTCTCGCCAAAGCGGTGGCCTCCGATCTCGAGGTTCCGGCCGAAGCCGAGATCGTGATCGAAGGGCGGATCGATCCCCGCGACGAGCTCGTGCTCGAGGGACCGTTCGGCGATCACACCGGGTTCTACTCGCTGGCCGACTATTACCCGAAGGTACACGTCACGGCGATCACCTTCCGCGACGACCCCATCTGGCCGCACACGATCGTCGGCCGGCCCCCGATGGAAGACTACTACCTCGGCCACGCCACCGAGCGGATCTTCCTCCCGCTGCTCCGGCTCACGATTCCCGAGATCGTCGATCTGCACATGCCGGCCGAGGGGATCTTTCACAACCTGGTGTTCGTGAGCATCGACAAGCAGTACCCGGGGCAGGCCTACAAAGTGATGAATGGGTTGTGGGGGCAGGGGTTGATGTCGCTGGCCAAAGTCATCGTGGTGCTGGACAAGGACGTCAACGTACGCGATCCCAAGGAAGCGTGGTGGGTCGCGCTCAATCACATCGACCCCGAGCGCGACGTGCGCTTCACCATGGGGCCGATCGACGTCCTCGATCACTCGAGCCGCGGCTTCACCTACGGCTCGAAGATGGGTATCGACGCCACGCGCAAGTGGAAGGAAGAAGGCTTCACGCGCGATTGGCCGAACAAGATCGTGATGGATCCGGTGACAAAGCAGCGTGTCGATGCGATGTGGAAGGATTTGGGGATCAATCTGGACGGTAAGGGACGGTAAGTGACGGTAAGGGACGGTATGACCCCGCGTGAGGGTCAGACATTCGGCGGGGAATCACTCCTCGTCCGCTACGTCAACTTCGTCAAACTCCCGCACACGATATTCGCGCTTCCATTCGCGCTGCTTGGCGTGATCGTCGGGTCATACCAGCAGCCGGTGACGTGGCGCGTCGCGCTCCTCGTCGTCCTGGCGTTCACCGCGGCGCGTTTCGTGGCGATGGGGTTCAACCGCATTGCCGACCGGTGGATTGACGCCCGCAATCCCCGCACGCAGGGGCGCGAACTGCCGGCCGGGCGACTGACGGTCAGCCAGGCGTGGGTCGCGGTGGTCGCGGCGATGGTGGTTTTCCTGTGGTGTGCCTGGGCGTTGAATCCGTTGTCCGCGGCGCTGGCCCCGGTCGCCTTGATCTGGACAGCGGCGTACAGCTACACGAAACGATTCACGGACTGGTCGCACCTGTGGCTGGGCGGCGCGCTGGCGATCGCGCCGGTCGGGGGCTACGTCGCGGTCACCGGCGCCTGGAGCGATCCGTGGTGGCTCCTGGTGCTGATCGCGTTCGCGGTGATGTGCTGGGTGGCGGGTTTTGACATCTTCTACGCCTTGCAGGACGAGGCCTTCGATCGGAGCCAGGGACTGCGGTCGCTGGTCGTGCGGCTGGGACAGGGCTGGGCGATCATCGTGGCAAAACTCCTGCACGGGGCGGCCATCGCGGCGCTGATCGGGTTCGGCAAGGCGGCGGAGCTGGGGCTGCCCTATTTTGGCGGCGTCATGATCGCCATCGTCATGATCGGCTGGGAGCACCGGCAGGTCAAGCCGGGGGATCTGTCGAAGCTCAATGCCGCGTTTTTCACGGCCAATGGGATTGTCAGCATCGTGGTGTTTCTCGGAGCGTTGGTGGATCGGGTGCTATGAAAATCGTGCAAGATCCAGCAAAAAGGCGTACTCGAACGCGACATCGCGCCACCGTTTGTAGCGGCCCGACGCGCCGCCGTGCCCCGCTTCCATGTTGGTTCGCAGGATCAGTCGATTGTTGCCGGTCTTCATCGCCCGCAGCTTGGCGGTCCACTTCGCGGGCTCGACATACAGCACCTGCGTGTCATAGAGGCCGGCCGTAATCAGCAGGTTCGGGTAGGTCACCCGCGCGACGTTGTCGTACGGTGAATACGACAGCATGTACCGGTAGAAGGTCGAGTCGTGCGGGTTGCCCCATTCATCGTACTCGCCGGTCGTCAACGGAATCGTTGAGTCCATCATCGTGGTGATCACGTCGACATAGGGGACGCCGGCGATGACGCCCTTGAACAGCTCCGGCCGCATGTTGACGACCGCGCCCATGAGGAGCCCGCCCGCGCTGGCTCCACGGGCAAACAGGCGATCCGGGGACGCGTACCCGCGACGGACCAGATCGTCCGCGACGTCGACGAAATCGGTGAAGGTGTTCTTTTTTTGGAGCTGCCGGCCGGTTTCGTACCAGGCGCGTCCCATTTCGGACCCCCCGCGAATGTGCGCGATCGCGAACACGAAGCCGCGATCGAGCAGCGAGAGACGATCCGATGAGAACGTGGGATCCGAGCTCGAGCCGTACGACCCGTAGCCGGTCAGCAGTAACGGCGCGGGGCGGACGATCCCTTTCCGGTGCACGAGGGAGACCGGCACGCGCGCGCCGTCGCGCGCGGTCGTATACAGCCGCTCGGTCACGTAATTGGCCGGATCGAAGCCGCCGAGGATCTGATCACGCTTGAGCAGCGTCTTCTGCCGCGTGCGCATGTCGTAGTCGTACGTCGATGACGGGGTCGTCAGCGACGTGTATCCGTAGCGGAGTACGGGTGTGTCGAACTCGCGGTTGGTGCTGACATACGCGAAATACGCCGGCTCGCCGAAGTCGAGGTAGTACTCGTTGGTGCCGCTCCAGGGGCGCACCCGTAGCTGCACCAGGCCGTCCTTCCGCTCGGTCAAGACGAGATAGTCGCGGAAGAATTCGAAGTCCTCGAGCAGCACGTCGGCGCGGTGCGGAATGACTTCCTGCCAGTTGTCGCGCCCGGGCTTTGCGACCGGCGTGCGCATGA
>QHUE01000268.1 GCA_003221825.1 Gemmatimonadota bacterium | reverse complement strand
CGGTCGCTTTGTCTTCTTCGTCGCAGCTGATACACTCGACATCGTTCGCGAGCAGCTCGTCGATGTTTCCGAAGAGGTACTGCGGCGCGGTGCTGCTGCTGTCCATTGTTGGGGTCACGGTGCCGCTCGCCTGGAACACTGTTTTGATGAAGCAGTCATGCGGGTCTTCAACGAAACGGACCCCGTCATTTTGACTTCAAGCAGCGAGGATGGCGATCTCGAGGACGCAATTTGGGAGGGAGTTATGGCGACATTCCCCGCAGAGGGCCTCAATGATGGCTATGAACGCGTTGTCCTCGCTATCGTAGGCTCGCCGGCGATGATCGCCCAGGCTGACGCCTATCTCGAAGCTGGAGTCCCACTTCGCGATCAGGCCTAACATGCGCTTGAAGCTGACGGCGCGCGTAGATTGTGGAATGAATCTTTCTTCTGCGTGCCGCAGCTTAAGCGCGATTCGTTAGGCGGCCCCTTGACCTTGAAGCCGATTCTTGCGCTAGTGTTGGAAATCCTCGCCTGTCGGGCGGCTGCCCAGCGCCCCGTTGTGGCCACGATTGACTCCACATGGCGAACATATCGTCTGCCCGATGCCCGCTTCAGCGTCACGCTGCCGGCGGGCTTTAAGCCCCGAAACAACTACGGATGCTACGATGCCCTCCCAAAGGGTCCACTGATTCCCCTCAGAAGCATTCGAGACGTCTGTGTTCGAGTGGTTTCTTCGGACGTGGCTGAGAACGCCTCCCTTAAGTACCCTCGGGACTGCAATCTGGATCTGGCAGATCGAACCGATTGTGATTTTTACGAGGAAGTCAGCGCTGACACGTTATCCGTGGAGGGCCGACGCGTCATTCTCGAAAGAGGCCTCCGAAATGGTACGATTGGCCACGAGCGCCGGCGACCCGTAATCCTGATTCGCGTCGCGTTACGCGGCGGCTCGGTCGGTCTGCTGGAGGGGGCGGTTCGCGGTACAGTTGATGAGCCGGATTTTCTGGCTGCGGCGGGCTCGCTTCGCCAGTAGTCTCGGGCCGCCTAACATGCGCTTGAAGCTGACGGCGCCCGTCCCCAACGAATCGGTAGACGCCCTGAAATCCGGTGTGGTAGAATTCCGTTTGTGAACCTTCTAACCCGGCGCCGCAGCTTAAGCGCATTCCGTTAGGCCGCGACACAGTGATTATCGGTGACCTTCAGGCGGCGCCGGCAGGAACCGCTCTCCTCGATTGCGACGTTCGCGACGGCAAGTACGCTTTTGTACTCAGTCGCGAGGACTCCCAGATAGTCCAGTTCGACGATTGGTCGTGCCCGGTTCCGAGACGCCTTCGCTATCCCGTCATCCGATTGATTGACAAGAGAACCGCAGTCCTCTTGGACCGGATTTCGAGCGCCGCGGGAAACGCTTGGTTGATCAAACACGGCGCAGGGATTGTCGAGGAATTCGTGGCCGGCAAAGCGATTAGTGGAGTCGTCGTAATTTCCGACGTTATCGCCGTCACCTACAACGATGAGGGCCTCTCGGTAGCACCAAGTCAAGAAGGGATCGCTTTCTTCTCTATAGAGGGCAAGTTCGTGTGGGGTTACAACTCTGAGTTCGGTAGTACGGCAGGCCACATTTGGGACTGCTACTGTGCGGCTGAAGGTCCGGATGGACGTCTTTGGTTCGATTCCTACGGAGAGCTTCCACTTGTCGGGCTGGACTGCCACGCCAGAACTCAAGAGCTCGTTGAGGCCCCCGCACAGCTGTGCGGACCTAACGCGCTCTCTACCGATGGATCTTCATTTTGGTTCTTCAGCCCCAATGGGGACGAACACGGTGTCTTCAAATGGACGCGGGGCGCCGTGAAAGTTGATCGCGTCGGCGAGTTCGACGGGCGGCTACGGGGACTGCCGGATGGCACGTTCATTACGGTCTCGAACACTGGTTATCGCTTCGTGCAGGTCGCGGCCTAACAAGCGCTTGAAGCTGGCGGCGCGCGTAGATTATTGAAGTGAATCATTCTTCTTCAGCGCGCCGCAGCTTAAGCGCGATTCGTTAGGCGCTTTCGCCGCAATGTCCCTAGATTGGCGCCGTGCCATATCAGTTCGAGTGGGACGCGGACAAGGCTGCGGCGAATCTCCGTAAGCACGGTGTGCCTTTCGACGAGGCGGTGACAGCGTTTAACGATCGCCTCTCGATCCTCCTGCCGGATCCCGACCACTCTGCCGGCGAAGAGCGTTATCTTGTGATGGGACTTTCAACGCGCGATCGCTTACTGGTCGTTGCCTTTGTCGAGCGGCCGCCACGAACCAGAATCATTAGCGCAAGACTCGCTAACCGACGCGAGCGCCATGACTATGAAGAAGGCCAAGGGTAAGCCGCAGGTACGCGATGTCGATCGCGACACCATGCGCCCGGAGTACGATTTCTCACAGGGGGTTCGCGGTGTCACCGCAGCTCGGTATCGAGAGGGGACGAATATCATCGTTCTCGATCCCGAGCTCATGGACGTTTTCCCGGATTCAGACGCGGTGAACGAAGCCCTTCGAGCATTGGCGCCGGTCCTTCGTCGACGCAAGCGTGTTTCGTGATGCGGCGAAGCGCCTAACAAGCGCTTGAAGCTGACGGCGCGCGTAGATTAGGGAATGAATGCTTTTTCAGCGCGCCGCAGCTTAAGCGCGATTCGTTAGACGGCGGCCGGGACTTCTTGCATGAATCCCTATCTCGAAACCACTCTGGCGCATTTGGCAGAATACAAGCGCTCCCATCTCGGCGTCCCCACCGACGGCCGGTGGCATCACAACAACAAACCGTACGCACATCTCCTGCCCGAAGACCAGCGTGAGTTGAACATTCTGCCGCACATTCGGACGGACCAAAGCTGACTCGGGCCGCCGTCACAAAGACGTTTACGGGCGATATCGCGGGCGAGGGGCATGTCGAATACTTGATGATGTACCGCAGCGACGGCTCGGCCACGTTCGTCGGCCTCGAGCGGGTCGTCGGAAACGTTGCAGGGAAAGAAGGCAGCTTCGTGCTCCAACGCACTGGAATATTCGAGAACGGCGTGGCGAAGGAATCCTATTTCGTCATCCTTGGCTCTGGCACGGGAGAACTTCAGGGCCTGCGCGGCGAGGGCTCATCGGCTGTTGGCCACGGGACTGAGCATCCTCTAACGCTGAACTATGAGTTGGGCTAGCCTGGTGCCATTCAGATCCTTCAAGGCGCTGCCTAACATGCGCTTGAAGCTGGCGGCGCGCGTAGATTAGGGAATGAATCTGTCTTCAGCGCGCCGCAGCTTAAGCGCGATCCGTTAGGCAGCTGCCACCTCCAAGGAGCTTCCAGTGACACCGACCACGTTCCTGCGGATCGCCGCGGTGGTGGCCTTACTTCAATTCGCCGCCCACACCTCGCTTGT
>QHUE01000232.1 GCA_003221825.1 Gemmatimonadota bacterium | reverse complement strand
GGTGATCCGGAGACCTGGGGAAGCGTAGCGAACGGTGTTCCGGTGGCGTCCACCTGCGTGCTCGTCGCCGCTGCGTTGCTCAACCCGTCGGCGCCGCCGAATTCGCCGTACAGATTGTCGAAGCTGCGATTCTCGAGATAGATGACGACCAGATGCTGCAAGCGACCGGGGATTCCGCCGTCACCCTCGTCTGCGGCGCGCCGCTCCGCGTCCAGCGCCGGCGACGGTCCAGTCGATTGTTCGCGCTGGCACGCGATCAGCGCCAGGGATGTAAGAGTGCACGCGAGTGGGATCAGCCATGTTCTGGAGTGTCTGTGCATGTGAGCTCCTGGGCAGTGGTGATAATCGATGGTGCACCGCAAAGAGACCCGCCTCTCGCCACAAGCGTGCGAATTCTCCGTCAATGCTGTGTCACGATTGGACGTATGGTAGCGCGACGAGGGCTCGTCTCGCAATTTTGAGCTCACTATGCATCTCTGCCCCGCACTGCTGATCGCGCTTCAGGCAGTCTCCGCGCCCGACACCGCGCACATCGTCATCGTTGCGACCACCGACGTCCACGGCCGCGTGTTCGGGTGGGATTATGTCCGTGACGCCGCCGCGCCCGGCGGGTTGTCGCGGGCCGCGACGGCGCTCGAAACGCTGCGCGCCCGGTATCCGGGGAGCGTCGTCCTCGTCGATGCCGGCGATCTGCTGCAGGGCAATCCGTTCGCGACCTACTACGGGCGCTACGACAAGCGGCAACCGCAACCGGTCGTGGACGCGCTCAATGCGCTGCAGTACGACGTCGTGACACCCGGCAATCACGACTTCGACTTCGGCGTCGATTTCCTGCGCCGCGCCGCCACCGAGGCCACGTACCGCTACGTCTCGGCAAACGTCGATGGCTCGGCGGGGGGATCGCTCTTCCCCAGAACGGTCATCCTGCCCCGCGGCGCCGTGAAGGTCGGCATCACCGGCTTTACGACGCCGGGCACGATGTTGTGGGATCGCGCGCAGCTCGCCGCGGCGCGCGTGCGCCTCCGCCGCATCGCGAGCGCCGCACCTGCGACGCTCGCGCGCATGGAGGGTGAAGGCGCCGACCTCAAGATCGTCCTGATTCACAGCGGATTCGGCGAATCGAGCTACGACACGACCGGGGTCGGGCCGGAGAACGACGCGGCGGCCCTGGCCGCGGTGAATCCCAAACCGGACATCGTGATCGTCGGGCACACGCACCGCGAGATCCGCGACACGGTCATCAACGGCGTGCACTTCGTGCAGCCGAAGAATTGGGTGCAGAGCATCGCCGTCATCCACGTGTCGCTGGCGCGCGACTCGACGCGACGCTACCGCGTCACCGGAGTCCACAGCGACCTGATCCCGCTGGCGAACGTGGCGGAGCTGCCGCGCTTCACGCAGCGACTCAACGCCGCACACCAGGCGGCCCGCCTGTGGGCCGGGACGCCCGTCGGGAGCGCGACACCGGGCTTCGATGCGCGCTTTGCGCGGGTGCAGGACACGCCGCTGCTCGATTTCGTCAACGAGGTGCAGCGCCGCCGCGCGGGCGCGCAGCTGTCGGCGGCGGCCGCCTTCGACGTCCAGCCGGGACTGCCCGAGGGCGACATCCATCAGCGCGACGTTGTCGGGATCTATCCTTACGAGAACACGCTTCGCGCCGTGCGGATCTCGGGCCAGCAGCTGCGGGAATACCTCGAGCATTCGGCCCGCTACTTCCGCACGTACGAGCCCGGGCAGCCGATCATCAACGACAGCGTCGCGGGCTACAACTACGACGTCGTGAGCGGCGTCATCTACAACGTCGACCTCTCACGGCCGGCGGGGCAGCGCATCCGCGGGCTCGCGTACGAAGGCCGCATCGTGCAGCCGACCGACAGCTTCACGCTGGCGCTCAACAGCTATCGCCAGGCCGGTGGCGGCGGCTACTCGATGCTTGCCGGAGCGCGGGTCGTCTACGACAAGGGTGAGGACATTCGCGAGCTGCTGGTCGACGAGATCCGCCGCGTCCGCACGATCCAGGCGACGGCCTATCTGCGGCCGAGCTGGGCGATCATCCCCGATCCGGCCCGCGCCGCCGCGCGTGCGGCGTTCGTGCCGGCTGCCGCCGCGGTGAGCGTCAAGGACAGCACGCTGCTGCGCGTCTTGACGACGTCCGATCTCCACGGCCAGCTCGAAGCCCGCGTCTGGGATTGGTCGCAGGGACGGGCGGTCGGCGGTGTGGCAGCGCTGAAGCCGTGGCTCGACAGTCTCGCGCGCGTGTGCGGCTGTACGTCGGTGCGGCTCGACGCCGGGGATGAGATGCAGGGTACGGCATTGTCGAACGCCACGTTCGGGCGCGGCACCATCGACGCCCTGAACAGCCTCGGCATCGATGCCGCCGCGATCGGGAATCACGAGTTCGATTGGTCGGTCGATACCCTGCGGGTGCGGATGAGCGAAGCGAAGTACCCGTTTCTGTCCGCGAACATCACCAACACGGCGGGCACGGCACGGCCCGATTGGGCGACGCCCTGGAAGCTCGTCACGAAGAACGGGGTGAAGATCGCAGTGATCGGGTTGACGACGACCGAGACGCCGACCAGCACCGCGTCACGCAACATCCAGGGCCTCGCGTTTGGTGACGGTGCGCTGGCGGTCAAGCGCTATCTGCCGGAAGCTCGCGCCGCGGCCGATTACGTGATCGTCGTGGCACACGTGGGCGCGGTCTGCGACTCGAGCGCCTGCCACGGCGAGATCCTGGACGTCGCCCGCCAGCTCGATTCGGGGTCCGTCGATCTGATCGTCGCCGGCCACACGCACCTGCGCGTGAACACCGTGGTGCACGGCATCCCCATCGTCGAAGCGCAGTCGAGTGGCCGCTCGATCGGCGTGGTGGACTTCGTGCGTGTCGCCGGGCGGCGCGAAGTGCGGGTGCAGCTGGTCACGCCGTACGCGGACCAGGTCAAATCGGATGTCGCGTTGACGGACGCGCTCGGTCGCCAGCAGCAGGCGCTGCGCAACGTCACCGAGCGCGTCGTCGCCCGACTCAAGTTCCCACTGAAGCGCGACGGTGACGAGTACGGACTCGGCCGGCTCATCGCGGACGCGCAGCGCGCCGCCGGCCGCGCCGACGTGGCGATCATGAACAACGGCGGCATCCGGGCGGATCTTCCGGAAGGGTCGGTGACCTGGGGCCAGGCCTACCAGGTGCAACCGTCCCAGAACCGGCTGCTGCGGCTCACCGTCAAAGGCTCGGTCCTGCACGACGCGTTGGAGCAGTGCGTGGCCGGGCGGGATCATCTGCCGGACTGTCACGTGGCAGGCGCCGAAGTGTGGTTCGACGGCAGCAAGGACGACCGCTGATGCGGGTTTTCGTCAACGACAGAGCAGTCGATGTACCGCGTGGCGCTCGCGTGCGCGACGCGGTCGCACAGGCGGATGACGGCCTCGCGAAGCTGCTCGACGGGGGGGGGGCCGCCTACGTCACCGATGCCGCCGGCCGCCCCATCGATGCGGGCGACGCCGTCGGCGAAGCGGGCTCGGTTTATCGCGTGATCGTCTCCGCCCGGCGCGAGGGCAAGCTACGGCTCACCAAGGACGCGCTGCGGCGCTGGCCCAAAGCCGAGCTGCACGTGCATCTCGACGGCGCGCTGCGGCCGGCGACGATGCTGGAGCTGGCGCGCCAGCAGGGCATCCGACTCCCGGCCGACACGCCGGACGCGCTGGCCAAGGCCATGCTGGTCCGCGACGCCAAGAATCTCGAGGAGTACCTTCAGAAGTACGAGATCACGCTCTCGGTTCTGCAGACCGCGCAGGCGCTGGAGCGCGTCGCGTATGAGTTCGTGCTCGATAAGGCGGCGGAAAACGTCCGCTATGTGGAGGTGCGGTATTCGCCGTTGCTGCATCGCCCCGCGCTGACGCTCGCCCAGGCGATCGAGGCACCGCTCGCGGGCATCCGGCGGGCATCGGCCGAAACCGGAACGAAGGTCGGGCTGATCGTGTGCGCCATGCGCACGCGAGCACCCGCCGAGTCCCTCGAGCTCGCGCGGGAGGCGGCGGAGTATCACAGCGCCGGTGTGACGGCGTTCGACCTCGCCGGAGCGGAGCGTGGGCACCCCGCACGCGATCACCGCGCGGCGTTCGAGTACGCGGCCGCGCACGGCATGGCCTGTACGTGCCATGCCGGCGAAGGCGACGGGCCGCACTCGATTGATCAGGCAATCCACGAGCTGGGGGCGCAACGCATCGGACACGGCACACGCCTTTTGGAAGACCCGGTGTTGCTCGACGAAGTCGTTCAACGTCGTATTCCGTTGGAAATGTGCCTCACGAGCAACGTGCACACGCATGTCGTGGCGTCGGTGGCGGAACATCCCTTTAAGCGCTATTTCCAGCAGGGCGTCGTCGTCACGCTGAATACCGACGGCCCGCTGACCGACGGCATCACGCTGACGGACGAATATTTTCTCGCGCACGCTGTCCTCGGTCTCTCGCCCGACGATCTGGCGCGGGTTGTTCTCAACGCCTGCGAAAGCGCATTTCTCCCGGACTACGAAAAGGTGGCGCTCGTGTCCCGTGTCCAAAGTGAATTGGGTGCTCTCTGATGTCCGCGAGACGCGTTGTCTTCGCGTTCATGGTCACGTTTGCCTGCGCGTTGATCGTGTTTACGCTGCCGCGCTTCGTGTTCAACACCTTGCGCGGCGCGACCATTCAAACGCCCGCGCAAGACACGGCCAAAGCTCAGGTGGTCGCACCGGCGACGACCGTGACAGCCGCTCCGCGCTCACTCGGCTCCCGGCTCACGGGAATCTTCGGCATCATCTTGATCCTCGGCATCGGCGTCGCCTTGTCGCGCAATCGTCGGGCGATCAGCCGGCGCGTCGTAGGGTGGGGTCTCGGTTCACAGCTGGTGTTCGCGATCCTGGTGCTGCGTGTGAGCTACGGCCGGGACTTCTTCAGCTGGCTGGGCGCGACGGTGACGAAAATCCTCAGCTTCTCCTACGCCGGCTCCGAATTCGTATTCGGAGAGATCGGAAAACAGCACTCGAGCCTCGGCGTCATCTTCGCGTTCCAGATCATGCCCGCGATCATCTTCGTCTCCGCGCTGTTCGCGATCATGTACTACCTCGGCATCATGCAGATCGTCGTGAAGGCGTTCGCGTTCCTGATGAACAGGAGCATGGGCTCGAGCGGCGCGGAGAGCCTCAACGTCGCGGCATCGATCTTCATGGGACAGACAGAAGCGCCGCTCACGATTCGCCCGTTCCTGCCGCGCATGACGCTCTCCGAGTTAATGACGGTGATGACCGCGGGCATGGCGCACGTCTCCGGCTCGATCATGGCGGCCTACATCGCGTTCGGGATCGAGGCGCGTCATCTCCTGACCGCCGTCATCATGACCGCACCGGGCACGATCATGATGGCGAAGATCTTGGAGCCGGAAACTGGGGTCCCCGAGACGCGCGGCGGCGTGAAGGTCGATATTCCGCGCACCGACGTGAACGTGCTCGATGCCGCGGCGCGCGGGACGAGCGAAGGGCTGCACCTCATGCTGAACGTGATCGCGATGCTCATCTCGTTCATCGCGCTCATCGCACTGGTGAATGGTCTGTTCGGCTGGATTCATGGAGTCGTGCCGTGGTTCCCGGAAACGCTGCAGACCGTTCTGGGATGGATCTTCCGGCCGATCGCGTGGGTGATGGGTGTACCGTGGCATG
>QHUE01000231.1 GCA_003221825.1 Gemmatimonadota bacterium | reverse complement strand
CGTCAAGCCGCTCGGCCCGCAGAACGAGCACCCCGGGTACGCCGATCTTCTTACCGGGGAGAATCACGTCATGGACTTGATCAATGCGGTGCGCAACGGTCCCGACTGGCCCACGACCGCGATCATCATTACCTACGACGAACACGGCGGCTTCTGGGACCATGTGCCGCCCCCCGTCGTGGATCGCTGGGGACCGGGGATCCGTGTGCCTACGCTGGTGATCTCGCCGTTCGCCAAACGCCATTTCGTCGACCACCACCGCTACGACACGACGTCGATCCTCGCGCTGATCGAGAGCCGTTGGCGCCTCGCGCCGCTGAGCGATCGCGACGCGGCCGCGGAGAATATGGCCAACGCCTTCGAATTGAAGCCCGATCGTTAGCCGTTTGTAGGGATGATACGGGTCGGGAGGTCGATCTCCCGACCCGCCGTTACATTGGTTGCCAAACTAGCGTCGCGCGTGCGACCTTTTTCGACTCGTGCAGCTGCTCGTGGTACGTCACGGCGTCGCGGTGGAGCGCGAAGAGTGGACGCGGGATGGGAATCGGCGGGGTTAGGCGATTGCGGGGGAGTGGCGCGACGATAGTTTCAGCCACCGTCGTGCGGCGCCCTTCCGCGCGGCCGCGCTTCAGACGTCAAAAGGAGACGAAGTGACTTCGCGCCCGGTCGCCGATTTGCTCGAGACGCTCGCCGAGCCCACGCGGTGCGGAGTGATCCGGCCGCGCAGACCGACCGTGCCGCGGCACTCGATCGTTCGCGCTCGCGTTTTGAGACGCGGGTCCGAGGCGCCGTCATGAATGCCTCCTGAGACCGCGGGGCCGCACCGCATCCTCGTCGTTGACGACGAGCCCGACATCACCGCGCTCGTCGCCTACCATCTCGCGAAGGAAGGCTATCGCGTCACGACCGCGGGCACGGGTTCGGACGCGCTGCGCTCGGCCAGCGAAGAACGGCCGGATCTGGTCGTCCTCGATCTGATGCTCCCGGGACACTCCGGGTTCGAAGTACTCGCCGAGCTGCGGCGCCGGGATGAGACGCGCGACGTCGGGGTCTTGCTCCTGACGGCGCGAAAAGACGAGCCCGACCGCATCAAGGGACTCTCCCTCGGCGCCGACGACTATCTCGCCAAACCGTTTTCCCCCAAAGAGCTGGTGTTGCGCATCGGAGCGATCCTGCGGCGCCTCGCCGCGCCACCCGTTGCCGCGGGCGGCCGCATCGTCGGTGGGCCGATCGTGGTCGATCGCGCGGCCCATCGCGTCACGGCCGACGGCAAGGAAGTCGAGCTGACCGCAACGGAATTCAAGCTGCTCGAGCGGCTGATCGAACGCCGCGACCGCGTGCAATCGCGCTCGCAGCTGCTCGAATCCGTCTGGCAGGCGCAGCCGGACATCCAGACGCGCACCGTCGACATGCACGTCCAACGCCTGCGCACCAAGCTCGGCACCGCCGGCGACTGGATCGAAACGGTGCGCGCCGTCGGCTACCGGTTCCGCGAGCCGGCCGCCCCGCCGAAGCGACCCGCCGCGACCCCGCGTCGCCGCCGCACATGAAGCTCGTCACGCGGCTGTTCGCGAGCATCGGCTTGCTCGTGGCTGCCGCGGTCGCCGGCTCGATCATCGCCGCCGACGTGCTCCTGCGCCGTCATCTCGAGCGCGAAGTTGCCGCGGAGCTAGAGCGCGAAGCACGCCTCGTGGCGTCGTTCACGCCGGCCGATTCAGCACGCTGGCCCGAATTCGCGGCCTTCGCGGGTACGCGCCTGGGGCGGCGCGTCACGCTCATCGATCCCGACGGCCACGTCCGGGGCGACACCGAGTTCGACCGACCGTCGCTCGCCCGGCTGGAGAATCACCGTAACCGCCCCGAAGTGCGCGCGGCCCTCGACTCCGCGCGCGGCGTCGGGATGAACGAGCGGCTGAGCGCGTCGACCAACGAACGCCAGATGTACGTCGCGATCCGGGATGGCCCCCCAGGGCTCGCTGTGGTGCGCGTGTCAACGACGCTCGCCCTCGTCGACGCGCAGGTCCATACCGTCCAGCGCGCGGTCGCCATCGCCGGCCTGGCGATGCTGCTCGCAGCCTGGGTGGTCGCCTGGCTGCTCGCCCGCGAACTGGCGCGACCCCTGCTGCGCGTCGCCGAGGCGGCACGCGACATCGCCGCCGGCCGTCCCGCGGACTTCCCGGACGTGCGCGTACCCGAGCTGGCACATCAGGTCGACGCCCTGCGCACGATGCACCACGAGCTCGAGCGTCGCTTCGAGGACCTCAAGCGGGAGCGTGAGGAATCGCGCACGCTGCTCGAGGCGTTGTCCGACGGCGTCCTCGCCGCCGACAAACGCGGGGCCCTCATCTCGACGAACGCGGCCGCCCGCCGGTTGCTCGGATACGGCGACACGGAGGCGTTGCCACCGCTCGGCGAGCTCTTTCATGACCGCGCGCATCGCGCCTTGATGCGGGAAGTCCTCACGGGCGCAGTTGTGGAAGCACGCGAGCTGGATCTCGGCGACCGCACGGTCGTCGTCTCGGCACGACCGCTCGCCGACGGCGGGACGTTGCTGGTCTTGAGTGACGTGACCGATCTGCGGCGCCTCGAAACGATCCGGCGCGACTTCGTCGCGAACGTGTCGCACGAGTTGAAGACGCCGCTGACCGCGATCGCCGGGTATGCCGAGACGCTGGCCGCCGAGGCGTCGGATCAACAGGCGACCGGCTTCGCGCAGACGATCGTCGAGAATGCCGGCCGCATGCAGCGCCTGGTGGACGACCTGCTGGACCTTTCGAGAATCGAGTCGGGCGGGTGGCAGCCGGAGCCGCGGACGGTGAACGTCGAGGCCGCGGCGCGCGAGGCGTGGGGTCCGTTCGTCGAGCGCGCCGCCGGCCGGGGTGTCGCGTTCGAAACCGCGACGAATTCGTCGTCCATCAACAGCGACCCCGAAGCACTCCGGCAGATCTTCACGAACCTGTACGACAACGCCCTGCGCCACACGCCGCGGGGCGGCCGCATCCGCGTCGCCGCGCAGCGCGTTGGAAACGACACGGTCGTGCGAGTCAGCGACACCGGCACCGGCATCTCCGCCGATCACCTGCCGCGGATCTTCGAGCGATTCTATCGGGTCGACCCGGGCCGGTCCCGCCATGAAGGGGGCACCGGCCTCGGCCTGGCAATCGTCAAGCACCTGGTCGAGGCCCATGGCGGCCGCGTCGAAGCGGAGAGCGAGCTGGGTCGAGGCACCGCAATCCTGTTGTACTTCCCCGTTACACAGCCGTAACCCACCCGTCATCACCTGTTGACCGGCCACGGGCATTGTTCGCTCGTGCGTTCATCCTGCAGTGACAGTCCGTGTACCCGGCAGCGGATTGCACGGCCGACTGTCCGGGTGCCCAGGTAGCGGAGGCCGGTATGGCTCCGCTATCTGTTTTTTCCGGGACGTTTGTTACCATTCCGTGACAGGGTCGACGCTCCCCGGTGACCACGCCGGGCAAGTTTTGCCGCGTGGTCGATG
>QHUE01000093.1 GCA_003221825.1 Gemmatimonadota bacterium | reverse complement strand
TCGGCGCCCGCGATCGTGCGGCAGGATGAGATCGATACAATTCGAGAGGAATACATCGAACTGGGCGTCGCCCAGGGCGTCCCGGGTCGGGGCCAGTTTGGGGTGTCTGCAACCAACACGGGCGACTATACGGTGGCCGTGATCAACGGCGATTTCAATTCATTATTCGTTGCCCTGCAACTCGCGCTGCAGCCGTTATCGCTGCAGGTGAACAGCGGGTACCGAAATCCCGTGCACAACGCTTACCACGTTGGCAAGGCCTCAGGAGCGGTGTCGGACAGTTGGCATCAGTACGGTTGTGCCGCGGACATACAGACCGTTCCGATATTGCCCGTGTTCCCCACGGCCGCCCAGCTAGCCGCCGCGCAAAGCTACTGGGACGCCGTCGCGGACCAAGCATTGTCGTTGGGGTTCACGGTGGAGCCACGAGACCCCGATCCTCAGCACGCGGACGCCTCCTTCAGTGGCGTCGGACACGTTCATATCGAGCTCGAATGTCCTCTCGCGCCATGACCAGGATCAGCATGGATGCGGCAGCGCTTGGTCTCCTGCTCACGCTTCCGGTCGGAGCCTTCGGCCAAAACGTGGATTCTTTAGTCGGCGTCCTCGGCTCCCCCAGTGTCTCTGCCCGGGCTCAGGCCGTCGCACGCCTGAACCTCGTGCCGATTCAGTCGCTCTCGTCGGCTGCACGGCAGGCGCTGGTCCAGCTCCTCGAGCGAGAAGCCACAGGCCAGGTGCGGTACGACCAAACGACCGGAAAGGACGATGAGACATACTCGGAGTACGTGATCGATTTGACCCGTGGCGTGCTCCGGCTGCAGGACGCGTCCGCCGTCCGCGGGATCGCGTTCCTGGGAATCGAGACCAGTCGCGCGGCGCAGGAGTTCATCGCGACTCGAGGGTCAGCGGCAATCCCCGTTCTGAACGAGGTGTGGATTTCCAAAGAGAGAGCGCGACCGGCGATCATCACGACGTGGGGCTACACCCTGGCCAGCACGACCAACGGCCTCGCCCCGGAAGATCGGGCGGCGCTCCTCGGTCGGATCGTACAGGCTGTGCCCGCATATCCGATCCCCGCGGCGCGCGCCGCCCGCACGGCATCGCTCATCACCCTTCTTGCGCCGCTGCGCCAAATCGCAGACACGATGGCGGATCCCGTAATCAGGAATCGATTGCTCGCTGCCGCTGCTGAGCTCGAGCCGCGGATGGCTGCCGCGTCAGCGACGGACGTGCTGGCCCAGTTGGCCCAGGTCATTGAAGGGATCTGCCAGGGAGCCTCCGGTGCGCGCCAGGGGACCTGCACGTCGATGCAGAGCCTGACGACCGATGCGCAACGTCACGTCGCCGCCGGGAGGACCAACGCCGCTCACAGTGTTCTCGCAGCCCTGCGGCAACGCGCCCAAGCTGCCTTAAGCGACGGGACGTTGACCGCACTCGAAGCAACAATAATCGCGGAGAACGCGAGAGTCGCCGACTCGAAGCTGTGATTGCCCGCCGCTCCCGGCGTCCCTAAGTTTCCCGCACCATGCTTAGTAAGATCACCGTCGTCGGCGCTGGCAACGTCGGCGCCACCACCGCCCAACGCCTCGCTGAGAAAGAGCTCGCCCGTACCGTCGTCCTCGTCGATGTCATCGAGGGCGTCCCGCAAGGCAAAGCGCTCGACCAATACGAGTCCGCGCCGATTGAAGGCTTCGATACACGCATCATCGGCGCGAATGACTACGGCCCCGCGGCAGGCTCCGAGCTGGTCGTCGTCACCGCCGGCATCGCCCGCAAGCCGGGGATGAGCCGGGACGACCTGGTGCGCACCAACGCCGATATCGTCAAGCAGGTCTCGCAGCAGATCAAGCAAAACTGCCCCAAGGCGATCGTCGTCGTCGTTTCCAATCCGCTCGACGTGATGTGCTGGGTCACCAAACAGGTCACCGGATTCTCGCGCGAGCGCGTGATCGGCATGGCTGGGGTGCTCGACACCGCGCGGTACCGTGCCTTCCTGGCGGAAGCGCTCGACGTCTCCGTGCGGGACATCCAGGCGATGGTGCTCGGCGGGCATGGCGACACGATGGTGCCGCTCGTCTCCTACACGACCGTCTCGGGGATTCCCGTCACGCAGCTCCTCGACAAGGCGAAGCTTGACAAGATCGTCGATCGCACACGCAACGGCGGCGCCGAGATCGTCGCATTCCTGAAGACGGGCTCGGCGTACTACGCGCCGTCGTCCGCAGTGGTGCAGATGGTCGAATCGATCGTGCTCGACCAGAAGCGCCTGCTGCCGTGCGCCGCCTGGCTCCAGGGCGAGTACGGGCTGTCCGGGATGTACTGCGGCGTGCCGTGTAAGCTCGGCAAGAATGGGCTGGAGAAGATCATCGAAGTCGAGCTGACGGCCGACGAGAAGAGCGCGCTGAAGAAATCAGCCGACGGGGTGACGCAGAC
This sequence comes from Gemmatimonadota bacterium, assembly GCA_003221825.1. Taxonomy (GTDB): domain Bacteria; phylum Gemmatimonadota; class Gemmatimonadetes; order Gemmatimonadales; family GWC2-71-9; genus 20CM-2-65-7. The sequence goes on along the minus strand of QHUE01000093.1, from coordinate 9,220 downwards.
GATGGCGGCGGTGACGCTCTAGAGCGTCGTCCGGAATCGCTCCCACTGATCCCTTTGCTCACGAAGGAAGCCCACGAATCCCCGATTGTGTCGGATGTTGTTCAAGAAAGGGTCACTCGCGAATAACGGATAACAGGGCATGCCGCCGTCGGCCACACGTCGGAGCCAGTGGACGGCGGAATCAGGCTGGTCGAGCAGCGCGTAAGTCAAAGCGATGTGGTACGCCGCGTGATGAAAGTGAATAAATCCCTTCCCGTTCTGAACGGCAGCCTGGATGTCCTGTTCCGCGCGACGAGCATCGCCTGCCAGGGCGAATGAGACGGCGCGCGCACTCGTCACGACGCCGCCTCGGTCCTCGGGATGCGCATGCAAGTAGCTCTGTATCAGTGCGAACGCCGAGTCGCTCCGACCCAAATGGAGCAGCACGATTGCCATCTCGTAGTACCAGTATGGCGGGTTGGCCTCAGGGTCTACCTGGCTGAGGATTCCCAAGGCGTCGTCATAATGCCCTTGATACGCGCGCGCCTCGGCGATGCGTCGCAAGGCGTTGTCCTCGCGGGGCGAGATCGCGAGCGCTCTCTGAAGCTCGACAATCGCTTCGTCGAGCAGTCCGATGTGCAGGTAGACATTCCCCAGATGCTGATGCGCACGATCCATGTTCGAGTCGAGGCTCAAAGCGCGCCGGTCTTCCGCGATCGCTCGCTCATGGAAGAAGTGGTTTGAAGGCCCCCACAATAGGCGGGCCTGTGCGTGGTGGGCCTCCGCGAGATTCGGGTCGAGGCGAAGTGCTTTCTCTGCGGCCACCTGGGCTCGTTGCAGCGCCGCCGTGTCCCCCGGAGCGAATTCGCTCACCCGCAGCGCATAGGCGCGCGCCAGCCCGGCTTGCGCCGCAGCAAACCCCGGGTCCAGCGCTACGATGCGCTCGAACAGCGTGATCGCGACCGAGTCGTTCTCTCGATTCTGACGCTGGTTGACGAGCATGTTCGCACGCAGGTACAAATCGTACGCCTTGGCGTTCCGGGAGGGTCGGGTCGGGGGATGTGAACCTCCCCGCTGACCTCCGACGCTGAACTCGACAAGCAGGACCAGGGCCGCTGCTGCCGAGAGGCCCACACTTACTGCGAGCCTCCCCCACCGGCGCTTCGAAGAGACGGCCGCCGGCGGAGGCGGTGAATGCGCCTCGGGCGGCGCGGCGGGTGACGCCGCCTGCACGCGCGACCGCACCGCGGCTAGCAACGCCTGGGTCTCGGCGGAGGGCCGCACTTCGAGTTCTTGACCGAGCCGCCGGGCGAAATCGTCGTAGGCTCGCACGGCGCCCGCGCGGTCGCCCAGTCGGTCAAGGGCTTCGATCAGCCGCTGTATGAGGCCTTCGTCGAGCGGTGCGAGCCGCAGCCCGCGCCTCGCCCACTCTGCGGCGGAATTCGCGTCCCCTTCCTCCGTTGCTCGCTCGGCCAACGCCCGCGCTGCTCCTACCGCCGTTGACCGCAGGCGGTCACGCTCCGTTTCGAGCCAGCGCTCGAACTCTGGCGCGTCCGAGATGAAGAAGCCTTCGAGCAGATCGCCGCGATACAACTCGATTGCATCGCGCAGCTGCCCGTCTGCGATTGCGCGCTCGAACGCCGCGACGTCGCACCAGACCTGCTCGAAGTCGAGTCCCACCTCTTCGTCGCCGTGGCTGGTGACGGCGCTCGTACCCAGGGCACGACGGAGTACGTGGAGGGCTTGGCGCAGCGCGTTGCGCGCGTGCGCCTGATCGAGCTCCGGCCAGAAGAGCGCCAGCAGGTTATCACGGCGATGCATTCCCGGCGGAGGCGTGGCGAGGTAGGCGAGGAGGGCGAGGCGACGCGGTTGACCGAGGAGGCTCTGCACGTCGTGCGCGTTAGGGTTGATGAGACTCACCCTCCCGAGCATCCGCAGCTCAATCATCGAGACCCGTTACAGTGGCCGTAACGATGGCAGCACAAGAACGTAACGCGACCGCCTTAGGATGGCTCCGCGCCGCAGAACCTAGCCGTCAACCGATGGCGCTGCAATCACACCTAAGGGAGGTCTACAATGAAGGCACGCAGAAGGTACTCAGCGGCGATCGCGCTGGCAGTTATGGCGCTCGGCTGCGAGTTGGAGAAAGCACCCTCGGGTCCGGAGTCGTCGAGGCTCTCACCGACGTTCGAGGCATTCGTGGAGTCGTCCGCTCCGCTGGTGCAACACGTCGTCGCTCCTCAGGCGACCGACCCTGAGATCGACAAGGCACTGGATAATCACTATGTCTGGCTTGACACCGCGGCGAAGTCGAACCACAAGCTCTTCGTGTTCCTGCCGGGCACCGGACAGAACCCGTCGATCTTCCAGCTTGTGCAGCAAGAGGCGGCACGACTCGGCTATCACGTCATCGGTCTCATGTACCCTACCGGTGGAGGGCTGGCGAAAGCGTGCCCGACCACCGCTGATCCCAGCGCCTGTTACGAGAATGCGCGCCTCGAGATCATCGATGGCAGCGACCGAGTCTCGTTCCTGAACGTCACCGTTCCGAACAGCATCGACAACCGACTCACCAGGCTGCTCCAGTATCTCGCGCGACAATATCCCGACGAAGGGTGGGACAGGTTCCTACTCCGAGACCAGCCGAAGTGGTCGCAGATCGCCGTTGGCGGTCACTCACAGGGCGGCGGGAACGCGGCGATGATCGCGAAGATACGGTTGGTTGCCCGCGTCGTGCTGTTCTCCTCCGTGACCGACAGCATTCACAGCGAAGCGCCCTCGTGGGTCGCAACCCATGTAACGCCGGTCGAGCGCTACTACGGCATCGCGCACGACCGCGATGGGTTCTATCGCCCGATTCGCGCCGGATGGGATTCGTTGGGCCTTGGCGTGTTCGGTGCGCCGGCGACTCCCGAGACCAATAGCCCTCCCTACGACGGGACTCACACACTCGTCACCGATCTCACGCCGCAGGGCGGGTTCGTCGGCACTAATGCACATGGCGCTCCTTCCAACGACTTGAACACGCCCCTCGGGCCGGACGGCACGCCCGTCCTGCTGGCCGCGTGGCGCTACTTGCTCACGGCGCGGGACGGGGCCGACGAAATAGCGCAGCGTGACGAGAAGTGAGTTGCAGCAAACACGCAGCAGGGCAGCCGGCCCCAGCCCTCGGTACCACCGGCTGCCCGAGGTGTGCTCAGAACCGGCGCGCGTACCCCACGAAGAACAGGAACCCCGCGAGGTCCCCGGCGCCGATCGTGCCGCCGGACGCCATGCTCATGGATCGCGTAGCGAGACGGGAGTGGACCCGGATCGGCGTACTGAGCGTCCAGCTACCCCGGCCCCATTCGAACGCGACGCTCGGGTCGACGAACACGATATAACTGGGTCGCCGGAAGCCGTCGCTCCTACCGATGAGATCATGATACGGGATGCCGTCGATACGGGCGCCGAGACTGACCGACAGACCCTGCTCCGGCAACACGCTATACGCTGCGCCGAGGCGTGCCGTGTAGACATCGGGCACCGATATTCGCACAGTGGCGTTCTTCTCGCTGGGCGGCGCCCTCGTCACGTCGGTTTGATCGCGCGGGCTCACGAGATAGGATCCCGTGAAGTATGCGAACATGCTGGTGGTCATCCGTCGAAATGCCTGACCTTGCAGAATCAAGCCCCAGCCGCCGTCGCCGAGCTCGATCGATTGATCGACCGGAAACTGGAGCGAGCTCCCGCCTTGGAGAAAGTAGGTCGCCATGTATTTGTTGTTGCCCGTGGGTATTTTGACGCCCACGCCGAGGGCGACGTTGGCTTTCGTGTGCGCACCGGGATCGAGTAACCAGGTCGTGCCGACAAGTCCGATGTCGCCGATTCCGCCGGCCCGAGCGACGTGCCGCGCCGAATCTAGGTAGAATCGCGATTGGGTTCCGTTTGAGACGGGCACGGTGAGCCGCAGACTCACGCGATCGGTCGCCGCATAGGTCACGTTGATGTTTGCGGAATGAACGTTGATGATCAGCGGCTGACCAAAGAACTGCGGGGGCGGCGTCGCCTGGCTGCCAAAATAGAACCGGTCGGCATGAAGGTAGCGGTAGTCGACGGCGATCTGCCAGTCATGGGCCCGGAGACCCTTGGACTGCGATTCTCCATGTCCCCCCAAACTGGGGGTTGTGAATCGGATAGGGACTCAGCCTTGGGCGAACGATTGCCTGGGCAGTACCACGAGTGCGACGCCAGCCGTCAGCAGTGCGACTGCATGAATGCGCATAACTCCTCCGGTTCTCACAGAGTCTCCTGCTCCCGCTCCCATTGCGCTTTGAGTTGTTTCATGAACGCGACGAATTCTGGATCGTTGCGGATGCGGTCGAGATTGGGATCTCTCGCGAAGTAGGGGTAACAGGGCCAGCCGCCCTCCGCTGCTTGACGCAGCCAATACATCGCGCGTTGCGGCTGGCCGAGTAGAGCATAGACCGACGCGATGTTGTAAGCCGTATGGTGAAAATGGATGAAGCCTTTTCCTTTCGCGATCGCGGTGCGGATGTCAGCCGCGGCGCGCGTCGCCTCGCCTCGCTTCGCCTCCAGGATGGCGCGCGTGCTCGTCACAACGCCACCACGATCTTCCGGATGCGCACGCAGGTACCGCTCCATCAGATCGGAGGCTTCCTTCTCCCTGCCGAGATACAGCAGTCCCCACGCGACCTGGTAGTTCCAGAGAGATTGATTGGATTCAGGCGGAACTTGTCGGAACTGACGTAGTCCTTCCTCATACTGTCCCCGGTACACGAGCACGATCCCAAGCCGTCGGGTCGCCCCATAGTTCGCCGGATCGATGGCGAGCGTTGCGCGGAATTCATCGACCGCCTTGTCGAGCAGGCCACGATGTAAATAGATGTTGCCCAGATTCTGATGGGCCCGCGCGAGATTGGGATTCAACTCGAGCGCGCGGCGGTACTCCCGTATAGCCGGGCCGGGAGCGAACCGTCCCGCCACGCTCGACAGCAAAACACCCCGAGCGAAGTGCGCCTCCGCGAGGTCGGGGGCGAGTCGCAGCGCCCTCTCCGCGGCCAGCCCTGCCCGGGTCACCGCGGCCGTATCCCACGGGGCAAACTGGTTGGCGCGCATGTTGTACGCCCACCCGAGCTCGGCCTGCGCGGCCGCAAAGTCGGGGTCCAGCGCGACGGCTTGCTCGAGCCATATGATCGCCACCGAGTCATCTTCCCGATTCTCACGCCACAGCCGCAGTTCGGCGTGGAGATACGCGTCGTAGGCCGCGCGATTCTGTGTCGGTGGAGCCGCCAGGTGCGGCGGGAGACTCAACCCAGCAAGGATTCCGTGCGCGACTCGATCCTCGAGGACGAACCGCTGACCTACGGTCTCCTCGAATCGGTCTGCCCACAGCTGGTATCCTGTGGCGGCGTTGATCAATCGCACATCTACCCGGACGCGATCCCCCGACTGCTGCACATCCCCTTCCACGACGCCGTCGACGTGCAATTCTCTGCCGATGTCCTGGGGCGATTTAGATGTCCCGTGGAACGGCATGACCGATCCGTGCGCGATCACCCTGAGGGATCTGATGCGGCCGAGGTCGGTCGTAAGCGCCTCCGTAAGCCCATCGGCGTACCACGCGTGCAGAGTGTCCGAGGAGAGATTCGTAAACGGCAGCACCGCCAACGACTGAACGCGATCGCTCGCGTGGCCCGGCAGCAGCGCTCCGGACCTGTTGGCGGCACCGGATACGAGAAGCCCGGCGACGACGACGGCGGCCACGACAGACCCCCACCGGCCAGGCATGGCCGTGCCGAATCGCCTGCGCGACAAGGTCACCGGGGCTGCGGTCTGCCGTTCGCGCACCGCGGTGATTAACGCCTTGGTCTCGGCGGAGGGTTCGGTCTCGAGGTCTATACGGAGGCCTTGGGCGAACTCATCGTACGCCGCGACAGCGCCGCCGCGATCGCCCAGTCGATCGAGCAGCGCGACTAACCGCCGCACCAAGTCTTCGTCATGAGGTGCGAGGCGCGTCGCCCGCCGGGCGCACTGCGCCGCCGCCGTGACGTCCCCCGCTGCCTCGTACCGTTCAACGAGCGTGCGCGCCGCACCCGACACCGCCTCGCGGAGGCGCGCCCGCTCGCGCTCCAACCATCGCTCGAACTCGCCCGCCCCCGAGATGAAGAACCCATCCAGGAGATCGCCCTTGTAGCAGTCGAGCGCCGCGCCCAACTGTCCCGCCGCAATGGCCTCATCGAACGCCATGACGTCGCACCACAGGAGACTCACATCGAGTCCGATTTCCTCATCGCCACGCGTCACGACGACGTCGTTACCGAGTGTGCCGCGGAGTACGTGCAGTGCCTGCCGCAGTGCGGCCCGCGCGTGCTCCTGGTCGAGATCCGGCCAGAACAGGGCGAGGAGGCTGTCGCGGCGGTGGAATCGTCTGGGAGTGGAGGCGGCGAGGTAGGCGAGCAGCGCGAGACGGTGAGATCGCGTGAGCAATCCCTTGACCTCATGTCCCGCTGCATCGGTGAGATGCAGAGTCCCGAGCATCCGGAACTCGATCATACGGCGCTTCTTTCCGTCACCGCGAGCGGTGACGCCACGGTCACGACCTGGTGACGCGGCCAGCCGAAACTGGCAGTCCAGAAGGTACGGGTCGGTTCGGGTATCGGCAAACAACTCCAGGAGGTGTCCATGAAACCGCTCGCGAAGATTGCAGTGCTTGCTACACTGACCGCACTCGCCTACGGATGCGACAGGGACAAGCTGCCGCTGAGTCCGGACGCGAGGAGGGTCCTTAGAGCGGACGTAACGAGCGACGCAGGGCCTGAGTACGGGGCGTGGAGCGACCCCGTGAATCTCGGCCCCGTCGTCAATTCGCCCTACAACGACCAGCATCCGGCCATTTCCAAAGATGGGCTGAGTCTATACATCACCTCCGATCGTCCCGGCGGCTTGGGCGGCAGCGATATCTGGGTCTCGCATCGCGCGAGCAATGACGATCCGTGGGGTGCGCCGGAGAACCTGGGACCCAACATCAACTCCGCGGGCAACGACGTCGCGCCGACGTTTACGCCAGACGGTCACCGGCTGTACTTCCACAGTACAGGACGTGGCGGCTGTGGTCTCGCCGACCTGTTCGTTGCCCGGCGTCACGACAAGTGGGACGACTTCGGCTGGGAGCTGGCCGAGAACCTCGGCTGTGTCGTGAATAGCGCCTTTGCGGACGCGGGGCCGACGTACTTCGAGGACGAGACGACCGGCATCACGACCCTCTATTTCACGGTGCAGAACAATCCGCCGACCAGCGACCAGGGGTTCGACATCTACGCGACCACGCGGATGGGAGACGAAGATGCGTGGGGTGTCCCGGTCCTGGTTCCGGAGCTCAGCAGTCCGTTCCGGGACACGCGAACGACGATTCGACGCGACGGGCTCGAGATGATCCTCTCGAGCGGGCGCCCAGGGGGATCGGGCAGCGAGGACTTGTGGGTCTCAACACGCGCCTCGACCCTCGATTCCTGGGGAACACCGGTCAATCTTGGGCCGGTCGTCAACAGCTCGGCGTTCGATGGCGCGCCGGCGCTCTCATTCGACGGGACCACGCTGTACTTCTTCTCCGAGCGGCCTGGTGGCTTTGGAAAGCGGGACTTGTACGTGACCACGCGCGAGCGGCTGCGTGGGCCCGACGTAGCGGAGGATGTTCAGATGATACCGTAGCGGACGGCGGTGGCGACCGGCGGCAGATTCTGGGCCGCCGGTCGCCGCCTAATGCGCCGGGAGTATCTCGGCCAGCCCGCGCTGAATGTTCTCCCGTGTGATAGGCCCAATGTTCACGAGGCGCACCACACCGCGAGTGTCGATGAACACGGAGGTCGGCACGCCGCGAAGCCCGTAGCTCTTCCGAACCTTGCCCTTCTGGTCGAGGAGCACTGGAAACGGCAGCTGCAGGTCCCGCACAAAAGAACGCACGTCCCGCATCCGCTCCTGATCGGTCAGATTGATCGCCAGCACTTCGAGGCGTGCCACATGCTTCGCATCGTACGCCGCGATGATGTCGCTCATCTCACCACGGCACGGTTTGCACCATGTCGCCCAGAAATTGAGAAAGACAGGGTGGCCCCGCAGATGCGACAAGGTCACCGTGTCGCCGGCCAATGTCTCGAGCGTGAAATCGGGCGCCACCGAGTCGGGCTCTTGGGTGGAAAGTCGAGCCGTGGCGATGAATAGCAGGCCCCCAAAGATTGCCAACCGACGCAAACCGGTCCTCCCGGATGGAACGACGTTGAGCTTCCACGCCAGCGGAGAACAAGTCAAGGACGGTGTATATTTCGGCGCCCTCATCCGAGAAGTGGAATGACGACTTCCGTCCGCGACCTCCAAGAACGCAGCTTCGGCGCGACGCTGCGCCGCGACGCCTGGTGGATTGCCCCCGCGCTCACCGCCCTGGTCCTCGGCAGCTTCGGCGTCTACGCGACCTGGGCTGCCTGGGTCAACGTCAACTACGAGTGGGGCCCGTACCTGTCGCCGTTCTACTCGCCGCTGATCCAGACCTCCTGGTGGCCGCTGTCCCCCGCATTCCTGATCCTGATTTTTCCCGGCGCCTTTCGCGCCACCTGCTACTACTATCGCAAGGCCTACTACCGGGCCTTCTTCCTCGATCCGGTCGCCTGCGGGGTCGGCGAGCTGCGCCACGGTTACAAAGGTGAGACCAAGTTTCCGTTCATTCTTCAGAACCTGCACCGCTATGCCATGTACGCGGCGGTGGTCTTCATTTTCATTCTCTCCTACGACGTCTTGCTCGCCACGCGCTGGCCGGTGAACGGCGTGCTGCCCGATGGCACCATGGCGGCGGGCCCCCGCGAATTTGGTGTCGGCATCGGCACGCTCGTCATGGCCGTCAACGTGATTTTGCTGGCTTGTTACACGTTTGGCTGCCACTCGCTGCGACACCTCATCGGCGGGCAGGTCGACTGCTTCTCCTGCGCGCGGGGCGGGAAGGCCCGCTTCGAGGCGTGGCGCGGCGTGAGCGCGCTCAACCGCCATCACATGCTCTTTGCCTGGTGCTCGCTCTTCTCGGTGGCCCTCACTGACGTCTACATCCGGCTTTGCGCGATGGGCGTCATTCACGACGTGCGGCTCTTCTAGTGGCAGCCGGCGACCTTCGCAGTCACAGCTACGACGTCGTCGTGATCGGCGCCGGCGGCGCCGGCCTGCGTGCCGCGATCGAAGCGAGTGCCCAGAAGGCCAA
>QHUE01000240.1 GCA_003221825.1 Gemmatimonadota bacterium | reverse complement strand
CACCGTCGCCATCCCGCAGCGCTGGCGCGAGCCGTGGTTCGGCCGGCCGATCGACGTTGAGTGGGAGCGCCAGGGCGGCCTCGAGGTCTTTCCCCTGCCCGCGCGCGGTATGGCGGGGGGACGAGACGAAATGGCCAAAGCCACGTACGGCCGGCGCGCGCTCAAGGCGTTGCTGCGCGACCGCCGCCCCGATCTCATCCAGATCGAAGAAGAGCCCGGCACGCAGGCCGCGCGCCAGGTGCTCGGCGCCGCGCGCCGCCTCGCGATTCCCGTCGTGCTGTTCACGCACCAGAACGTCGATCTCGAACAGGGGTGGTGGGCCCACTGGAAACCGCGCCGCATGCTGCGCAAGCTCACGGGCCTCGTGGCCGGCAGCGACCTCGCCGGCACGCTCGTGCGCCGGGACGCCCCCAATCTGCCGATCGCCGTCATCCCGCAGCTCGGCGCCCTGGCGCCGCACGAGCCGCAGCACGTGCCGCACGAAGGCCTCGCGATCGGCTACGTGGGCCGGTTGGTCCGGCAGAAGGGACTCGATACCTTGTTGCAGGCGCTCGCGCTGCAGCGCGCCCTGAAATGGAAACTGATCATCGTGGGCGACGGGCCCGAGCGCGAGCGGCTCGAAGCGTTGGCCAGTGAGTTGCGCCTGGCCGCGCGGGTGCGCTGGACCGGCGGGCTGCCCGCCGAGCAGGTCGCGACGCTCTGGCCGGAGCTCGATGTCCTGGTCCAGCCGTCGCTGGCGCTGCGCGACTGGCGGGAAGCAAATGGACAGGTCCTCATGGAAGCCATGGCGAACGAAGTGGCCGTCCTCGGAACGGACAGCGGCGTGATCCCTGAGCTGATTGCCGATGCGGGCGTCGTGGCGCCCGCCGGTGACGTGGAGGGATTGGCCGCGGCGTTCGAGCGCTTGAGCGACAACGCGACGCGGCGGGCGCTCGCACAAGCTGCAAGAGCACGGGCCCTGCGGCTTTACTCCGACGATGCGATCGCTGAGAGGACACTCCAATTTTGGCAACAGGTCGTGAAATGAACACGATACACGACGTGTAACTATCTCGTGCCATCCGTTCTACTCGTTCCCGATCTGCCCCTCGAACGCTGGGCCTCGATGGACAAGTACGCCCACCGTCTCCACGACTGGCTCGAGAGCAGCGAGCTGGGCTTCCAGGTGCGCCTCGCGGCGCACATCGGCGCGCTCACCCGCGATTCCGTCGGCCGCCGCGGTAACAAGACCGAATACAGCAGCGACATCGGCAAGGTGTACGCCCGCTGGTGGACCCAGCCCGTCGATCCGTCGCGCGTCGTGCTACCGGGGCCGCTGCACGGCCCGCAGCAATGGGCGGCGCGCTACTACTTCTATCCGTGGCGCGTGAAGCGCGAGGCGAAGCGCGTCGATCTCGTCCACGTGCTCGATCACAGCTACGCCCACATGATCGAGACCGCGGGGCGGCGGCCGGTCGTCGTGACGGTGCACGACCTCATGCCGGTCGTGGTGCTGCGCTCGCCGACGGGCGGGGGAGGCTGGCGCGAAGGGGTTCGCAATCGCTTCCTGCGCCAGGCGCTGAAAGCGCTGCGGCAGGCCGACGCCTACATCGTCGGCACCCAGTGGCTCAAGTTCGAGCTCGCGACGTGGCTCGGCAGCGACAAGAACATTTCCGTGGTGCCGTTCGGGGTGGATCGCGCCTTCTACGGCGAGTCCACGGTGGCACGAGAGCGCGGCCGCCGCGACTGGCGCATTCCCGACGACGCGTTTGTCGTGCTGCACGTCGGCAGCACCGTGGACCGCAAGAACGTGCCGCTCGTCATTCAGACGGTGGCGCGGCTGCGCCAGCATGCCGATGCGTATCTGTTGCAGGTGGGCGGCCACTTCAGCGCGGAGCAGGAGCAGCTGATCAACCGGCTCGACCTGCGGCGCGTCGTGCGCAGCGTCGCCTCGGCGGACGAGACGGCGTTGCGCCGCGCCTATCGCGCCGCCGACGTGCTGCTCTTTCCTTCTTTATATGAAGGCTTCGGCTTCCCAGTGCTCGAGGCGTTTGCGTCGGGGCTGCCGGTCGTGACGTCGGGCGCGGGCGGGTTGAAGGAAGTCGCCGGCGGTGCCGCCGTGGTCGTCGAGGGCCGCGATCGCGGGGATTATGTGCAGGCGCTGGAGCGCCTCGACGATCCGGAGGAGCGGGAAGAATTGGTCCAACGCGGCTGGGCACGGGCGCGAGAGTTTACGTGGCAGAAAACCGCAGCATTGACCGCCGACGTTTATAAGCCGCTATTCTGACGACCTAACCGAGATCCCGCGCGCAATTCGAGGGCTCCCGCTGTCGGTCCCGCCGAGCGTAGATTAGACGCACAATTCTGCATAGAGGATGCGATGAGACGGTTACCGTTTCCTGGCGGGAGCACGTCAGATTCGAATGTGGGGAATTTCCGCGTACCGATTCAGGTAGGGCGCCGTGGCGTCGAGCGCTTCACGCGGCTCGATGCACTGGTCGATACGGGATCTACATACACGTGGATCTCACGCGACGTGCTCGCCGAGCTCGGGATCAATCCTGAACGGGAATGGCTGTTCGAGTTGGCCGACGGACGCCAGGTCCGTTATCCGGTGGGGTGGATTCAGATCCGACTCGAGGGGGAGGAGCAACCGACCCTCGCGGTGTTCGCCCCGCCCGGTGCCGAACCGATTCTCGGCGCCTTCACTTTGGAAGGCTTCTTGCTGGCCGCGGACCCGGTGAACGAGCGATTGATCTCCGTGCCGGGGCTTGCGAAACGTGCGTCGTAGCTCCGTTCGACCCGGGTTAGCCGAGGATCTCCTTAGCCCGGATCTCAATATCGGGTACTAGCAGCGGTCGCAGCGCTTCGCCTCGCTTCACTATCACGACGTCGCTGTAACCGTCCGGCCCGGGGCTGCGGTAACGGCTAAGGGCGTTGCCATGAAGATCGACAAGCCACGCCTCGGGAATACCGGCGCGGGCGTAGAGCGGAATCTTGATGTCGCGGTCATAGGCCAATGTCGTGTCAGCCACTTCGATGACCAGCAGGATATCTGTGGCGCGCGGATGCCGAAGGTAGGCATCGGGCCGGGGTTTGAGCAAGACCACGTCCGGTTGGGGCGCGTCGTGTTCGCCGAGTACCACGGGGTTTTGTACGTCCACGATGGCGGCCCCGCTGAGGGACCGCGAGAACAGTTGGTTGAGGCGCCGGACGCAGCTCGCATGGCGGTCGCCGATCGGACTCATCTCGACGACCTGTCCGGCAATGAGCTCGACCCGGTCGTTCTCCCGCAAGACCCCCAACTCGGCCAGCCGCTGGTAGGTATCCACTGTGAACGGGCCTCTGAGGAGGTGCAGCGCCATCGGCACAATATCGGCTCGGCGAGAATGCCGAGTCAATGAAGATCGCCGCTGGCGTCCGAGCAACG
>QHUE01000239.1 GCA_003221825.1 Gemmatimonadota bacterium | reverse complement strand
CTGCGCCGCTTCGCCGAGTCTCACGGCCACAGAGAGTTTGCGTCGCTCCATCGCTGGTCAGTCGAAGATCTCGACGGCTTCTGGCGCGCCGTCGAACGCGACCTCCGTTTGGTTTGGCAGAAGCCGTACGACCGCGTGCTCGATACGTCCCGAGGCGTTCCCTGGACGACCTGGTGGCTCGGCGGCCGCATGAACTTCGTGGCGTCGGCGCTGCGCCACGACCCGGCCCGCACCGCCATCATCTTCGAGGGTGAGGAAGGGAGCACTCGGCGCCTCACCTACGGCGAGCTCGCCGCCTCAGTCCGGCGCTGCGCCGCTGGCCTGCGGGCGCTCGGCGTCCAACCAGGCGACCGCGTCGGCATCTTCCTCCCTCTGACGCCGGAATGCGCGATCGCGACACTCGCCGTGGCCGCCATTGGCGCGATCTACACGCCCATCTTCAGCGGCTACGCGAGCGATGCCATCGCCGGCCGGCTGCGCGACTGCGAGGCAAGCGTCCTCATCACGGCGGACGGATTCCGGCGCCGCGGCCAGGTAGTACAGATGAAGGAGACCGCGGACGCGGCTGTGGACGGCGCGCCGAGCGTCCGTTCGGTGATCGTCGTGCGCCGGCTGGGGCGTGACGTGCGGCTGCGCGACCGCGAGGTCTCCTGGGACTTCATGATGGCGCAAGGTGCGGACGAGAGTCTCGCCGACACGTCGCCCGAAGATCCCTACATGCTCATCTACACGTCGGGCACCACCGGGCGGCCGAAAGGCGCCGTCCACGTCCACGGCGGGTTTCCCATCAAGGCCGCCCAGGACCTCGCGCATGTGTTCGATCTCCAGGCGGGCGACATGCTGTGGTGGTTCACCGACATCGGCTGGATGATGGGGCCCTGGCTCATCGCCGGCGGGCTCATCAACGGCGCCACGATTCTGCTGTACGACGGCGCACCCGATTTCCCGGACGCGGCCCGAGTCTGGTCGATGGTGGAGCGACATCGCGTCACCCATCTCGGCATTTCTCCGACTGCGATCCGCGGTCTGATGCGCGGTGGAGAAGACCCGGTGCGCCGCCACGATCGCTCATCGCTCTTCGTGCTCGGCTCGACCGGCGAACCGTGGAATCCAGAGCCGTGGTGGTGGTACTTCGGCGTCGTGGGAGAAAAATGCGCGCCGCTCATCAATTACTCGGGCGGCACCGAATGCTCGGGTGGGATCCTCGGTTGCACGACGTGGACGCCGCTCAAACCGGCGGCGTTTGCCTGCCCGGTGCCCGGCATCGCCGCCGACGTGGCGGACCCGCACGGCCGCTCATTGCGCGGCGCGGTGGGCGAGCTCGTCATCCGGAAGCCGTGGCCGGGCATGACGCGCGGGTTCTGGCGCGATGCCGAGAAGTATCTGGCGACCTATTGGAACCGGTTTCCAGATGTCTGGGTGCACGGTGACTGGGCGCGCATCGATGACGACGGGTTTTGGTTCATCGAGGGCCGCAGCGACGACACGCTGAAGGTCGCCGGCAAGCGCGTGGGCCCGGCCGAGGTCGAGTCAGCCGCGACGGCGCACGCCGCGGTGCTCGAGGCGGCGGCGATCGGCGTCCCGCACGAGCTCAAGGGCGAGGCGATCGTGGTGTTCGTCGTGCTACGCAGTGGTTACGAGGGCTCCGACGCGACGGCGCGCGAGATCGCCGAGACGATCGTCGCGCGGCTGGGGCGGCCGCTGCGCCCCGAGGCGGTGCGGTTCGTCGCCGATCTGCCGAAAACGCGCAACGCCAAGATTCTGCGGCGCGTGATTCGCGGCGCCTACCTCGGGCTTGCTGATCTTGGGGATCTGTCCGCGCTCGAAAACCCAACCGCCGTGGAGGGGATTAGAGAACTTCCGCGAGCCGGCACGTGAAGCCGGGGACGACATCCTCACCATCGAGGGAATCGATTTCCCCAATACCGGCTTCGGTACCCTCTCGCCGATAGATGCGCGCCTGCCGACGTACCGGATCAATTACCCACACCAGCTGCGCACCGCTCTCGAGCCAGTCCCCGACTTTCGCGAGTACCTCGCCAGGGCGGTCGTGCGTGGACAGGACTTCGATCACGAGATCGGGCGGCAGCGCGATGTATCCAACCGGCCGCGGATCGGGGAGATGCTGCGCGCTCAGGAAGGCAATATCGGGTCCCCGCAGCCCTTCGATCTCCTCACCGCCGTCCCGGCCGCGATTCGCGCCAATCAGCTCGGCTGGGGCGTGCTGAGTCTCGTGATCAGCCACGGGCTTTCCTTCTATTGGAACTACATCAAGAACGGCGAATACCAACGCGCCTCGCTCAACGCCCTGATGGGGCAGCCGTACGGCCGAGTCGTCGTGCTGCACTTGACGGTGCTGTTCGGCGGTTGGGTCGTCATGCTACTCGGATCGCCGCTCTTCGCGCTGGTGTTGCTGGTGGTGCTGAAGACGGCGGCTGACTGGCGCGCGCACCAGGCCGAGCGGCGCAAGTTTGCGCCCGCTTGACGCTTGGCCGCCCGCGGATAGTTTCGCCTTTCCTCTTAGAAGAGCCGTCGCCGTTGTGAAGCGCTTGATCGAAAAACTGAATGGTCCGTGGCACAAGCGGGCGCTGCAAGCCTTCATGGTGATCGTGCTCACCCATTGGGCCGAGCACTTGGTGCAGGCCTACCAGGTGTACGCGCTCAAGTGGCCGATGCACGAAGCGCGCGGCGTCCTCGGCCAAGCACTCCCGTGGCTCGTGCACTCCGAGGTGCTCCACTACAGCTATGCATTGATCATGCTGGCCGGCATCTGGGCATTCCTGCCCGGCTTCGTCGGCCGCGCGCGGGCCTGGTGGCTGGCGGCGCTGGTGATCCAGTTCTGGCATCACATCGAGCATGCGCTGCTGCAGGGCCAGGTCATCGCCGGACACACGCTGTTCGGCGCTGCCGCGCCGACGAGCATCCTGCAGCTGTGGTTCCCGCGGCTCGAGCTTCATCTCTTCTACAACACCGTAGTCTTCGTCCCGATGATGATCGGCATGTACCATCACCTGTTCCCCAGTGCGCCCGAAGCCGCGCGCACGCACTGCACCTGTTCGCTGCGTCTCCACTCGGCGACGACCTGATCGGACTGATATGACACGATCGCTACTGGCGTTATTGGGACTCATGCTCGTTGCTGGTCCGGCGTTCGCGCAGCAACGCACGATCACCGGGAGGGTGACGAGCGAGCAGGGCGCGCCTCTCGCCGGCGTCAGGGTCGCCATCAAAGGCACAACGACGGCGACATCGACCAGCAACCAGGGCGACTACTCCATTGCGGCCGAGGCCGGCCAGATCCTGCAGTTCCGGTACATCGGAACCGGGCTCGTGGAGCGTGCCGTTGGTACCGACGACGTAATCAACGTGCAGCTGCGGCGCGTCGCGCTGGATCTCGACGCCGTGGTCGTGACCG
This sequence comes from Gemmatimonadota bacterium, assembly GCA_003221825.1. Taxonomy (GTDB): domain Bacteria; phylum Gemmatimonadota; class Gemmatimonadetes; order Gemmatimonadales; family GWC2-71-9; genus 20CM-2-65-7. The sequence continues at coordinate 81 of QHUE01000239.1, read as the reverse complement.
CCCTCGGCGAGACGGCGGTGCGGCGGTCGCTGGGCACGACGCAGCAAAGCGTCGGCGGCTCCGAAATCGCCCAGACGCAGC
>QHUE01000238.1 GCA_003221825.1 Gemmatimonadota bacterium | reverse complement strand
CATGTCGCTCTTCGTCAGGACATGCACCTCGCTCACTTCGCCCAGCGGCGTCGCGACCACCCGCGCCGACAGCACCCCCGTCAGCCCGGTGATCAGGTTCTCCAGCCGCTTTATTCCCCAGGGATCGGGAGTGCTGCTCCCATTGAGTGGCAAGGGGGGCTGATCCGAAGTGGACGGATTGGATGTCACGTGGCCTTCTCCTCCGACTCGCTGCTTGTGGCGACCCGATTGCGGCCCGCCGCCTTCGCTCGATACAGCGCGCGATCCGCAGCGACCAGCACATCCTCATCCTTGTTCTCCGGCCGGTACTCGGCGACCCCGATGCTCGCCGTCACCATCCCCGCCGGATAGCCCATCCCCGTCCCGACTTCCTCCACCGCGGCGCGCACCTTCTCCGCCACGCCGCGGCCCCCCTCTTCACCCGTCCCTACCAATACCACAACGAACTCGTCACCGCCATAGCGGCCCGCCACGTCGGTCAACCGGATGTGCGCGTTGCAGCGGCGCGCCGTCTCGCGCAACACGACGTTACCCGCTTCGTGCCCGAACCGGTCGTTCACCTGCTTGAAGTTGTCGAGATCCATGAACAGGACGGCAAAGCGATCCCCGGACCGTTGGCAGCGCGCCACCTCATTGGACAACCGGTCGCGCAACACCCGGAACGACGCCAATCCGGTCAGCGCGTCCACCGCCGCCTGCTGCTGCGCCACCGTCGCCTGCCGCTCGAGGTAGCGGGGACACGACTTGAGCGTCGTCCGCCCCCGCGCCGCCGCGACCGCGAACTCCTGGCACGTCTTGTAGCCGCACGCCCCCGAATCCCAGGTCCGGCCGTTGGGCGCGAGGCCAATCTGATCGAGGATGTCCTCCACGGCCTGGATGGACGGCCCCACGCCGTTGGCCTCGATCTCGAACGCCGACCCGACCTCGACATCGATCCCCTCGACCAGCACCGACGCCCGCGCGCGCGGCGGCTCGGTCGCTCCCACGATCGCCCGACGCTTGAACAGCTCCTCTTTGGGGCCGAGCAGCGGGTGATCGAGACAGCCCTCGCAGGGCAGGATGTCCACGAACCCCAGCTCGATCCGGTCCACGCCGACCGCCCGGGCAATCCCTTCCAGGGCGCCCAGACCTCGGACTTTTCGGAAGCGGCGGCTCGACTGGCGCTCTTCCTTCAATAACTCGAGCGGCATGCCCCCCGCCGTACTCCAGTAGCGGCGGCGCTCCTCCGGAATGCGGCTGAAGAACAGCGGCTGGTCCTGGACGCGCACGCCGCGCTTCTTGAAGATCCCCTCCAGCTCGGCCAGAGTGATCGCGGCATCCACGTCGTCGCCGCCCTCGGTCAGGCACACCCCCGCATACACGATCGGCGTGTCTTCCCCGTACAGCGCTTTGAGATAGCGCGCCTCCGCCTCGATCGGCGTGGCGACCGGAGCGAGATAGGGAATCAGCTCGGGATATTGGTTCTTGATCGTCTGGACGATGACCGGACAGGTGCTCCGGATGACGGTGCCGCCCGTGCCCCACTCCTCCTCGGCCCACAGGTCGAGGTACTGCTTGGCCACCAGCTCGTCCCCCAGGACGCCGCGATGCACCACCCCGAAACCGGCGGCGTAGCAGGCGTTGACGACCTGCTCCGGCGTCGCCGGATAGAACCAGGCCGCCGACTCGACCGACAGGATGAGCACAGCCTTGTGGCTGAGCGTGAACTCCAGCGCCCGTGTCGCGTCACCGACGGCAATGATGGCTTCGTGGGGGCATGCGGGCAGGCAGAGGCCCACACGCATGCAGGCCTCGTCCACAATCCAGACCTTCTGGTCTTCGACCGCTACGGCATCGGAGGGGCAGACGCGCACACATGCCAGGCACGCGACGCACAGCTCCGGGTCGATTCTGAAATCCACTGGAGCTCCGGCCGGGCGCGAGAGGCTCTTGGATGGGGTTTTAGGGCAGGGCTAATCTATCGCGTATTCCTTGAGTTTGCGATAGAGGGTGCGTTCGCCTATGCCGAGCGTCTCGGCGGCCTTGCGGCGGTTGCCGTGCGTCTCGCGCAACGCGGCGTCGATCGCCGCGCGCTCCACATCGGTCATCGACATGCCGGGCTTGTAGATGACGGGCTGCTCCGGTTCGGGCCTCGAGTCCAATGGATCCTGGAGCCGGGAGCCAGGAGCCGGGGGTTCGCCTCCACCGACTTCGATTACCTCCACCCGCTCAGAAGGTCTCTCCTCGATTCTGTGACGCAAGGCCTCCAACTGCATTTTCAACTCAACAAGTGTGCGGAAGATGAATTCCAGCTCCTGACTCCCGACTCCCGGCCCCTCGCGCACCGTCGCCGGAATCGGCACCGGGAGCGTCCTGACGCGCTCGCGGATGTCGCGCGGGATGTCGCTGGCGCGGATCTCGCCCTCCGGGGCGAGCACCACCATGGACTCGATCAGGTTGCGGAGCTGGCGCACGTTGCCCGGCCAATCCGCATCCACGAGGATCTGCAGCGCGTCGGGGGTGATGCCCTTGAAGTTGCGGTCGTGCGTCTTGGCGAACTCGGCGATGAACGTGCGGACGAGGAGCGGAATATCGCTGCGCCGCTCGCGCAGCGGGGTGAGGTAAATCGAGAGGACATTGAGCCGGTAGAAGAGATCGTCCCGGAAGGTGCCGAGGGTCACCGCTTCTTTCAGCGACTTGTTGGTCGCGGCGATCACGCGCACGTCCACGTGAATCGGCTGGGTGCCGCCTACGCGGAAGAAGGTCCGGTCCTCGAGCACACGCAGCAGTTTCACCTGGGTAGCGGCGGGCATCTCGGCCACTTCGTCGAGGAAGATCGTGCCGCCGTTCGCCAGCTCGAACCGCCCCAGGCGGCGCTCGGCGGCGCCCGTGAAGGAGCCTTTCTCGTGCCCGAACAGCTCGCTCTCGAGCAGCGTCTCGGGCAGCCCGGCGGAGTTCACGGCGATGAAGGCCTTGCCGCGCCGCGGCGAGAGGTCGTGGATCGCCCGCGCCACCAGCTCCTTCCCCGTCCCCGACTCTCCTTCGATCAGCACCGTGGAGGTGACCGGCGCCATCTGCTCGATCTTCACCAGCAC
>QHUE01000237.1 GCA_003221825.1 Gemmatimonadota bacterium | reverse complement strand
TTGTCGCCGAACAAATTGCGGTAGCGCGGAATGTAAAAGCCGGTGGGGCGGCGGCCGTAATAGTACTTGTCGGCGAGCCCTTCGATTGTGCCGGACGCACCGGCGCGGAAGTGGTGATCCATCAGATTGCGCCCGAGCGCGTCCGAGCTCGAGCCGAGGCCGCCGGGCCAGACGTCGGTGGCCGAGCGCAGCAAGAGCCACGTGGAATTCAACGTAGACGCACAGAGGAAGACGACTTTCGCGGTGTAGTCGGTGGTCTGATTCGTGACCGCATCCAGCACGCGCACACCCGTCGCGCGCTTCTTGTTGCGATCGTACAGCACTTCGGTGACGATCGCGAACGGCTTGAGCGTCAGCCGTCCCGTCGCCATCGCCGCCGGCAGCGTGGAGGACTGCGTACTGAAATACCCGCCGAACGGACAGCCCAGCCAGCAGGCATTGCGAAACTGACATTGGGCGCGTCCCGGCAGCGGCTGCGTGAGGTTCGCGGTGCGCCCCGGGATGATCCGGCGGCGGCCGTCGAAATGCTGCTTGAGCCGGCCGGCGATCAGCTCTTCCCCACAGTTGAGCGGCATGGGCGGCTGAAATTGTCCGTCGGGGAGCTGGGCCATGCCCTCGAGCGAGCCGGAGATGCCGGCGTGCCGTTCGACGTGGTCGTACCAGGGCGCGATGTCGGCGTAGCGAATCGGCCAATCGACCCCGATCGCTTCGCGCGCGTTCGCCTCGAAGTCGAAGTCGCTCCAGCGATAGCTTTGGCGACCCCACATCAGCGACCGGCCGCCGACGTGGTAGCCGCGGTACCAGTCGAACCGTTTCACCTCGGTGTACGGCGACTCCTGGTCGGAGGCCCACCAATCGAGGTTCGTTTCGTTCAGCGGGTAGTCGCGTTTCAACACCGGATACGCCAGCTCCATCGCCTTGGTGCGTCTGCCGCGATGGGGATAGTCCCACGGCGCCTTGGTGGCATTCACGTAGTCCTTGATGTGCTCGATGTTCTTGCCCCGCTCGAGCAGCAGGACGCGAAGTCCCTTCTCGGTCAGCTCCTTCGCGGCCCAGCCGCCGGAGATTCCGGAACCGACCACGATCGCATCGTAGCTCTGTGACTGCACAATCCCTCCTTTAGATCAGCGCTCGGCGGTGCAGTGTCAGGTGAGCTCCTTGAGACCCTTTAAGATGAGCCGGCGAAACGTGTTGTCCACCTCCTGCGGCGGCTGCTTCGCGCCATGATCCAGCCACCAGGTGAGCACCGCCATGAACGCACCGCCGATGTATTCGGCCGCGAGTGCCCGCTCTTCAGTCGTCCCTCGGAATCCGAGCGCGTGGACATCCTTGGCCGCCAATTCGGCGATGGTTCGATGAATGCGCTGGAGGACGAACGCGCCGCTGTCGTGGCCGATGATGGCCTGATAGAGACGCAGGTGCGCGTACGCATGCTCGAGCATCGCGAGACTGAAGCCTCGCTCAGCCAGCATCCTGAGCTTTTCGAGGGGGCATGGTACACCGATAGCGACCTGCGGGATTTTGGCTTCAAGACACGGTTTGAGCGGAAGTATCCTGGCATGCAGTTCGCGACGCACATGATGCCCTACGCGTACGACGATTTCAATCTGATCGTGCAGGCGTTCGAGCGGGGCCAGAACCCTGCCGTCTATCTCCGCAACCTCACGCGCTACGAAGGGACGGCCGGCCCGATCACCCGCGCTCCGGGTAGCGGGAACTTCCAGTCCGCACCGGCCGTGTGGACCATCCGCAATGGCAAGCCGGCGCTGTACAACTGAGAGGAGCCACGACCATGACCCGACGTGCTCACAGCTGGATCACGATATCCCTACTGATTGCCGCGTTGCTTGGCGGTGCGTATCTGATTGTTGAACGCAATCCCGCGCCATCAGGGGCGGATGCACCCAGTGGATTCATGCATTGACGCGGATCCCCCGGGATCAAAGCCCGGGGGGATTCGTCATTTGCGGTCCTTCTCCGTCGCCACCACGTAGGCGACGGTGTCCCAGGCATTATGAATGCCAACGAACAGCAGCACCAACGCAGCGGCGCCGATCGCAAACAATGCCCAGGGCTGATCGTGCGATAAGCCGGCGGCGCCGACGAACAGCGTCGCGTAGGCGATCATCGGCAGGATCTGATGCCAGATCCAATCCTCGAGCACCGGCGTGTATCCCGACTGCCGGCGCATGCGTCGCAGCACGACGAGCACGTAGACGATACCGGCGAGCGCGGTTGCTCCCACGACATGCGCGGGGTCCTTCAGTCGTGTCCAAGGGGCGCTGAGGACCGCTGCCAGCAACAACACGGCGACGAAATGGAGCACGTTGGGCGTCCCGAACGCATTGATTGAATCCGGATTGCGCGGCAGCGAGGATTCCCGCACCAGGGCGACCACGACGAACATCAGGCCGGTCAGGCCGCCGGCTGACGACCCCACGATGACCCAGAAGCTTTCCCACTGCGAGAGAAGGGCGTGCGCGGGTGATTCCATATCACCGCACCTGAAAGGTGAGTGTGGCCCACTTCGATTCGTAGTTCACGCTGTCTCCTTGCGCCGGCACCATGTGAATGAACTTGACATACCACTTCCCCGGCGTGCGAATCACGAATCGCGCGACGCCTTGTGAATCGGTTTCGAACGCTCTCGTCCGCAAGTCGCCGACCTGGAGAATGGCTTTGACGTGCTTCTGATAGCGCTCGCGTGCGTTCTTCGTGAGCTCGCCGTCGCGTGTGCGTGCGGCCAGGACGTCGGGAATTCCGTCTTCCTCGAGATACGCGTTGAAGACCTTCGCCGCGAGCGCGATCTCGCGCGGCAGCAGCGAGGCGCCAACGACGTAGGTGCCGGGCGCGCCGGTCGTGAGCGTGAGCCACGTCGTGTCGCCGTGCGGTTGCCAGGAGCCTCGCGCCAGGGCGACGCGGCCGGCGGCGCCCGCCACGCTGAGGTCGCGCAACCGATCGGGTGTGACGGCGCCTTCGCTGGCCGTGAACGACCCATTCAAGACGGCGACGCGGACCCTGCTATTCGCCGGCGCGAAATAGTTATCGAGCTTCAAAAAGAGATCGTGAGCCCGTAAGAGAGTCGCGCTGATCAGCAACAGCATGGCGACGACGACGAATTGCTTCCGCATGCGGGTCCTTCGGTTTAGACTTCCGTCGTGGCGTTCCGGCGAGCCGTTGCGTTCACCGCGACCATCCTGGTTTTGCGTCTCGGCTTCGTCGCCGGGGAATCGCGCTGTCTCCCGGCGCATGATGCGCCCGGGACGACGCCGATCCCAGCCCAGCATCACAAGCAACACTCAGAAAACCCGACCGCTCCGACCGTCCCGGTGTGCTGCCAGGCACTCACATCTTGCGCACTCGCGGTCGATGTGACTAGGGCCGAAGTGGCTCCCCTTGGCGGCTCGACGGCTGACCGCGGCGCCTGCGCCCTGTTCGGTTCTCCGCTGTCCCGCACCACCGCTCCGGAAGCCCCCCCTCCCCGAGTCTAGGTCTCGATACCTGTCGTTGCTTCCACGTCGCAGCATCCACATGCCGCGATGTTCGAGACTTTGCTCTAACCAGAGGCCCACATGTTTCGTTACGTGCTCACGACCGTGCTCTTGCCCTCAATGCTCTATGCGCAGCATCCCCCACACCCGAAGCCGCGGCAGGTTCCGACGAAACCGATGGCGATGATGATGATCGACCCGCTCGGCGTCTCGATGGAACGGATGGGTTCGGGGACCACGTGGATACCCGACGCCGTCCCGTTGCCGGCCCGGCACGCGATGGCCGGCCGCTGGCTGCTCATGCTTCACGGCTTTGGCTTCGTCCAGTACGACAGGCAGGGCGGCCCGCGTGGTGATGACCAATTCGGATCGCTCAACTGGGTGATGCTCATGGCGAGCCGAGATCTCCTCGGTGGCCGGTTCCAGGCGAGAACGATGTTGAGTCTCGATCCCGCGACCGTCACCAATCGCGGTTACCCGCTGCTGCTACAAAGCGGGGAGAGCTACCGCGGCCAGCCGCTCGTCGATCGACAACATCCCCACGATTTCTGGATGGAATTGGCGGTGATGTATGAGCGTGCCCTTTCGCACACGATCGGCGTTATGGCGTATGCCGCGCCGTCCGGCGAGCCGGCGCTTGGCCCCGTCGCCTTCATGCACCGGCCCTCCGCGATGGACAACCTGGCCGCGCCACTGTCGCACCATTGGCAGGACGCCACGCATATCAGTTTCGGCGTCCTGACGGCCGGGCTCTTCGGACGGCACTGGAAACTGGAGGGTTCCGCCTTCAACGGCCGCGAGCCGAATGAGGAACGCTGGGGGTTCGATCGTTTGCGATTGGATTCCTACTCCGGACGGTTCACGATGCACATGGATTCAAACTGGGTGTTTTCGGCCGGGTACGGCTTCCTTAAGAGTCCCGAAGCCTTGAATCCGTCCGAGTCCGTGCACCGTCTCACGGCGTCGGTATTACACGGCCGCAGAATGGGAAAGGACGGTCAGGTCGCGACAGCGATCATCTGGGGAGCCAACCGGCGTGCTGGAAGGACGACGCATTCCGCACTGGCCGAGAGCGAGGCACTTCTGGATCGCAGCAACACGATCCTCGGACGCCTGGAGGTCGTGCAAAAGACCGCCGAGGATCTCGTGCTGCCGACTGGACCTGGTGGGTTCGCTCCCGACTCGACGTTCACGGTTGCCGCGGTGTCCGTCGGATACATTCGCGAAGTGGTTCGGATGTCGAAAGCAACGCTCGGCGTCGGATTCCAGACGACACTGAACCTGGTACCGACGGAGCTGCAACCGTTCTACGGATCACGGACGCCGGTTGGCGGGATGGTCTTCGTGCGCTTTCGTCCGCTCCATGGGCCGCATGCGACGTCAAGCGCGATGATGCGAGATGGCGCCGTCATGCACTGACGCTAGAGCCGAACGCGCTTCAAAAGCTGAGCGTTTATGGCGACGATCACGGTGCTCGCGGACATGAGCACCGCTCCGACGGCCGGCGAAAGGAGAATGCCGCGCCCGGCCAGCACGCCGGCGGCCAGCGGAATGGCGATAATGTTGTAGCCCGCTGCCCACCACAGATTCGGCACCATCTTCCGATAGGTCGCGCGCGAGAGCGTGACGATTCGCGCAATGTCGCGGGGATCGGAGCGCACAAGAACGATGTGCCCGGCCCCCACGGCCACATCCGTCCCCGCGCCGATCGCGATGCCGATGTCGGCCGTCGCCAGCGCGGGCGCGTCGTTGACCCCATCCCCCACCATCGCGACTTTCCGCCCCGTGGCCTGCAGCTCTCGCACCTTGGATGCCTTGTCTTCGGGCAGGACTTCGGCGAAGACCGTGTCGATCTCCAGATCCTGCGCCACGGCGTCGGCCACGGCCCGAGCGTCTCCGGTGAGCATGGCCACCGCGATGCCCCGCTGGTGCAAGGCTCGGATCGCATCCCGGCTTTCCGGCCTGATGGCATCGGCCACAGCGAAGACCGCCAGGGCCGCGCGACCGCGCAGCAGGTAAATCGCGGATTGACCGCGCCGGCCTGCCGCGTTGGCGGTCTCCACCAGTCCCGGCGGGACGGCAACGTTCTCCTCACGCACCAAAGCCGGGCCGCCGAGATGGTACTCCGTGCCTTCCACCGTGGCGGCGACGCCCTTTCCGGGAAGCGCCTGGAAGCGGGCTGCAGCGGGAATGGCGATCCGTCGCTCTGCGGCCGTTTTCACGATGCCACGGGCAATCGGATGCTCGGAGTCGCCTTCCACGGCCGCCGCGATGCGCAGCGCGTCCTCCTGCGAGGTGCCGTCCGCGACCGAAAGGTCGACGACGCGGAACTCGCCGAGCGTGAGCGTCCCCGTCTTGTCGAAGATCACGGTATCGAGCGCTCTGGCTTCTTCGAGACCGCGCCGGTCGCGGACCAGCAGTCCCGCCCGGGCGCCAAGTGTGGTGGAGATCGCGACGACCAACGGCACGGCGAGACCCAGCGCGTGCGGGCACGCGATGACGAGCACGGTCACGACCCGCACCACCGAGAAATCGATCGGCGCGCCGAGCAGTTGCCACACGACCATCGTCAGCAGCGCGGCCGCGATCGCCACGCCGGTCAGCATTTGGGCCGCGCGATCGGCTAGCAGCTGGGCTCTGGATTTCGATCGCTGCGCGTCTGCCACGAGTCGCATGATCTTCGAGAGCTTGGTGTCTCCGCCCGTACCCATCACCGCCACCCGGAGGGATCCGGCGCCGTTAATCGTGCCGGCGATAACGCTGGCGCCTTCGTGTTTCTTCACCGGCC
>QHUE01000253.1 GCA_003221825.1 Gemmatimonadota bacterium | reverse complement strand
CGGACCGACACCGCTCCCCGACAGCGGGCGTGTCGATCCCGCGAGCGGCGCGAGCGCGCCGTCATTGCCGACACGGAAGCCGCTGATGTTGCCGTCCCCGCCGGCGTTCAGGACGTAGAGCACGTCGCCGTGCACCGTCACACTGATCGGCCGAATACCGCCCGATGCCACGCGGCCGGTGAGCTCGATCCCGCGCGGCGTGACCCGGAACGCCGAAACGTCGTTCGATCCGGCGTTGACGGCGAAGAGCCAGCGGCCGTCATCGCTCAGCGCCAGCGCGCCCTGCGAGCCGAGGCTCGCGCCGGTGCCTGCGCCGCCGGTGGACACGCTGCCCGACCACGACAGGCGGCCATCCGCGCCCCGCGAGTACATCGCGACGGCATTGCCGCCCGCGACGTTCGTCAGCGCGTAGACGGCGCCCGGCGCATTCGCGGCCGCAACCGCGCTCGCATTCAGCTCCAGCGCGCGGTCCGCCGCGAGCCCGGTGACGTTGTGGTCCTGCGCGCATCCGCCCAGCGCGACGAGCGTCAGCGCGCCAACCGCCATGATCTTGTTCATCGATAACCTCCCGAGAAGTAGTGACGGTGAACTGCTCGGGAGAATGAACGCGGGCGACTGCCCAAGCGCATCGGCTCCGGTGCGTTATGAGAACTTTCTCATGCTGTGCTCATTGAAGTCGTAACGAGAGTCGGGCCTCGCAGCCCCGTTGCGCGGGACGGTTTGAGAGCGTCAGCGTTCCACCGTGCGCCTCCGCGATCTGCCGCGAGAGCGCGAGACCGATCCCCGAGCCTTCGGGCTTCGTCGTGTAGAACGGCACGAACAGATTGGCCGTGTCGGCCAGACCGCCGCCCTCGTCGCGGACCCAGACATCGAGCTGGCCGTTGCGCGTTTCCCAACCGACCTCCACCGCACCATTCGCCTCGAGTGTCGCGTCCACCGCGTTGCGCACGAGGTTGATCAACAATTGATCGAGCTGTCCGCTATCGGCCTGGATCGTCACGTTGGGACCCGGTCGCAGCGCGACCGGCCGGCGTGTCTCCAGAGCGACCACGCGACGCACCCAGTCCTGAATCGCGACGCTCTCGAGTCGTGGTGGCGGCAGCCGCGCCAGATGAGCATACGCGGCCATCAGACGGCTGAGCGACTCTGAGCGGCTCGCGATCACGCCGAGCCCTTTGCGGAGATCCTCACGCTGGTCGGGTGGCGCCGGCTCTCGAGTGATGAGCGCGAGCAGACTGTCGGCGATGGACTTGATCGGCGCCAGCGAGTTGTTGAGCTCGTGGCTCAGGACGCGAATCAGCCGCTTCCACGCTTGGCGCTCCTCATCGCTGAGCGCGCGGCTCACATCGGTGAGCACCAACAGCTGGTGTGGGAGGCCGCCCTGCCGGAAGATCTCTTCCATCACACGGCGGAGCAGCGCGGTGGCTTCCAGGGCGCCGAGCCGCTGGGCACGCAGATCGTCGCCCAGACTGTTCAGCTCGAGGAGCAGCAGCCCGAGCGCGTCCTCGGGATTCGACCCCCGGGCGCGCAGCGTGTAATCGCGCTCGCGCAGCGCGGCGAGCACGTTCGACACGGTCTGCAGTGGCCGCACGACGTGCTCCTTTACGATGGCTGCACACGCGAGCCAGACGCCCGCGACCAGCAGCGTGAGGGTCCATTGGGTGCGGGGCGTGAAATCGCCGAACCAGAGGAGGCCGAGCGCGAGCGCGACAGCGGGGAAGCCGCCGAGCAACGCGAGCCAGAAGACGCGGCGCTCGTGCTTGGGTTTAGAGGCCATGCCGTTTGAGCCGGCGGTACAGCGCGCTGCGCGAGAGGCCGAGCGCCTTGGCCGCCTCACTGACATTGCCCGCCGCGCGTGTGAGCGCCTTCTGAATCAACACGCGCTCGACCTCTTCCAGGCTCATCTGGTCGAGCGCGCCGGCGCCATCCCCGCCACCGCCCAGCCCAAGGTCGCGCGCCTGGACGCGTCCGCCCTCCGTCATGAGCACAGCTCGCTCGACCGCGTGATCGAGCTCCCGCACATTACCGGGCCACGAATGGCGGAGCAGCAGCTCCATGGCATCTGGCGCGAATTCCTTCGCCGCTTTGCGGTAGCGGGAGGCGTAGCGGCGCAGGAAATACGCGGCGAGCAGCGGGACATCGGCGCGCCGCTCGCGCAGCGGCGGGAGTCGAATCTCGACCGTGTTGAGACGAAACAGCAGATCCTCGCGGAAGCGCCCGGATTTCACCTCGGCCTGGATGTCGGCGTTGGTGGCTGCGACGACGCGTACGTCCGCACGCCGCGCGCGCGAGGCGCCTACGCGCTCGTACTCGCCGGTCTCGAGCACGCGCAGCAGCTTCGCCTGCTGCGGCACCGGCAGATTCGCGATCTCGTCGAGGAACAGCGTGCCGCCCTCGGCGAGCTCGAAGCGACCGACGCGATCCGTCTTCGCGTCGGTGAACGCGCCACGCACATGCCCGAATAGCTCGCTCTCGAACAACCCGTCGGGAATGCCGCCCAGATTCACCGCGATCATCGGCCGCTCCGCCCGGGGCGACGAGGCGTGGAGCCACCGCGCCACGACCTCTTTCCCCGTGCCGTGCTCACCGAGGATGAGCACGTTGGCATCCGATGGACCCACGCGTTCCATCAGCCGCAAGACCGGCTGCATCGCGGGCGATTCGGCGATGAGCTCGGGGAGTCCTTCTCTGCGGAGTGTGCGGTTCTCGATCTCGAGACGCTGGCTCTTGCGCAGCGCGCGGCCGAGCTCGACCTGCGTGCGCAGCGTGGCGAGGAGACGGCGGTTGTCCCAGGGTTTCTCGACGTAGTCGCGCGCGCCGCGTCGCATCGCCTCGACCGCGCCGTCGATGCTGGCCCACGCCGTCATCACGACCACCGGCGGCGCACCTTCCAGCGCCTGGACGCGCGACAGCAGGTCGAGCCCTTCGGCGCCCGACGTCGTGTCACGGGCGTAGTTCATGTCCACGAGCAGCGCATCGAAGTCGCGCGCTTCGACGGCGGCGAGCACCGCGCGGGGAGAGGCTGCGGTCTCCACGTCGAAGCCCTCGCCCTTGAGCAGCAACTTGAGGGCTTCGAGGACGTCAGGTTGATCGTCGGCGATGAGGAGACGAGGGGCGGGCATCTGCTAAAGGTGACCGGGGTCAGGGGTCCGGGGCCAGGGCGTCGCGTCCGAAGGGTCCGCCGTGTGGAAAAATGATGATGCTCCGATGGTCGTATCCTCAAGACTGGTCGGATGCTTCGCGGATACCAAGCGCTCCGAGTGTGGCAACTCTCGATGGATCTCGTGGTCGAGAGCTACCGTGTCAGTGCGTCGTTCCCCAAGCACGAGATCTATGGACTCACCAGCCAACTGCGTAGGGCAGCTGTCTCAATTCCGGCGAACATCGCGGAGGGTCATGGGCGACGCCACATGGGCGAGTGTCTCCATCATATGTCCATCGCGAACGGATCATTGCGCGAATTCGAGACCCACGTCCGGATCGCGAGCAGGTTGCAGTACCTCACCGATGCGGATCTACAGGAGATCCTGCGCAACGCCGCTGAGGTCGCCCGCATGCTCCACGGACTCGCCAATGCACTCCGGCGGCACCGGTCCCCGGGCTCCTGACCCCAGGCCCCTATTCAGTTCGCAACGCCACGATCGGATCCACCCGGGTGGCGCGACGGGCCGGCAAATAGCTCGCGATAAGCGCCACGACGACCAGACCCAGCGCGGCGCCCACGAAGGTCACAGGATCAGTCGCCGTGATTTCGAACAGGAAGCTCTTGAGCACGCGCGTGGTCGCGATTGCACCACCTGCTCCCAGCACGATTCCAAGGAGAGCGAGCACCGCGCCGCGACCCACGACGAGTCGCAGCACCCGGCCGGCGTCCGCGCCCAACGCGATGCGCACGCCCAGCTCGTGGGTGCGCCGCACGACGCCGTAGCTGATGAGCGCGTAGAGGCCTGCGGCCGCCATGAGGAGAGCGAGCCCCGCGAAGATTGCCACCAGCGTGGCGTAGAAGCGCTGGGTCGCAACCGACTCAGCCATCATCTGGCGCATCGGCTGCAGCGCGTCTATGGGGAGCTCGGGATCGAGCGTGCGCAGCGCGGCACGGAGCGGAGCCGCGAGCGCCGCGGGATCACCTGCGGTGCGGACGATGACCTTGAGAAAGCTCTGCGCGTCGTCGACCAACGGCTCGTAGATCACGGGCGGAGGTTCGGCCGACAGCGATAACTCGCGCGTGTTACCGACGACGCCGATGATCGTGCCGATGCGCCCGCCGAAAAAGGCAACGTGCCTACCGATCGGATCCTGCCCAGGGAAGAAGGTGTTGACGAGAGCCTCGTTCACGACGACGGGCCGCGAAGCGCCGCCGTCGCCGGGGACAAAGAGGCGGCCACGTCGCAGGGGGATGGCGAGCGCGCGGAAGAAGTCCGGCGTCGCGGCGGTGACGCTGCCCCACGGAGCCTCAGACTGCGCGGGCTGGTCCGGCACGCGGATCGTTCCGAAGGCCCCGACGGCGAGGGGTGTTCCGGTGCTCACGGCAGCGGCAGTAACCCCGGGGAGTGCACCGGCGCGCTCAATCACAACCTGCGCAAGAGCGAGTTTCTGTGCCGTGGTTCCGTAGCGCGCCGCAGGCAGATTGACCTGCGCTACGAGCGCGTGCTCCGGGTCGAATCCGGGCTCGAGCGTCATCAGCTTGACGAAGCTCCGCCCAAGCAAGCCGGCCCCGACAAGCAGCATGAGCGTCAAGGCCATCTGCGCGATCACGAACGCTCCGCCGGCGCGGGCGTGCACGGTGCCCGTCCCCACGCCGGCACCGCCCTCCTTGAGAGCGACCGTCGAGATGCCGCGCACGGATTGCAGCGCCGGCACCACGCCGAACAGCAGCCCGGTGAGCAACGCCGCCCCAACGGTGGTGGCGAGCACCTGCAAATTGATGCCCACGTTGTGCAGGCGGGGTAGCGACCTGCTCGCGAGTGATACGAGCAACGGGACACCCCACGCCGCAAGCAGCACGCCCACGGCCG
>QHUE01000092.1 GCA_003221825.1 Gemmatimonadota bacterium | reverse complement strand
AACACGACGACCTCGCGCGTCATCCGCTGCGTGCTGGTCCAGGCGCGCTTGTACGCGTCTTCGCCGCGCAGGAAGTCGAACCACTTGTAGCCCTGCTCGATCGCGCGGCGAATCATCATGCCCATGAGCACGGCACCAACGCTGGCGCTCTCCCATTGCGGCGCGCGGCCGCTCTGATAGAAGTAGACCGTGTCGTGCGAGGAGAATCCGTACCAGGCCGCGGCGGGCTGCCCGTTCAGATCGAGCGTCGTGAGCCAGAGCCGTCGCCGCTGCGCCATCTCGTGCGCAAAGGCCAGCTGCAGGCTCTCGATGCGGGGATCGCGGAACGCGCCCTCGCCCTGCCAGCGCTGTTCGTGAAGGCGCATCAGGTGACCCCACCCTTCATCCACCCGATCCGCATAGTCCGTGAGCGTGGCTGCGTGGTCGCGGAACAGCGCGCGTTCTTTGCGGCGCACCGTCTGTCGCCGCGTGGCGCTCAGGGAGCCGAGGTAGGTCTCCCACGAATTAGGCAGCGCCAGACGAGGACACACCCACAGCGGCGACTCCCGCACGGCGTGCCCGCGTGCTACCAACGCATCGCAGATCGCGGCGATGTTGGGAGCCGGGTCCGCCACGTTGCCGAAGATCGCGACCTGCCACGGCAGAGCCTCGAGCGCCGCGGCGAAGGTCTCCACTTCGGCACCAGGCGCCGCCAAGAAGTCCAAGTGATCGGGGCATCCGGCGTCTCCGACAGCCCAGGTCAGCGCCGACACCGCCAACCGGCGCCAGCGCGTGCGCCGCAGCGCGACCGGGAGGATGGCCTGGGGCGCACCGTCGGCGCCGTTGAGCACGAACGCCTCGCTCGCCCCCACGTCCGCCGCCGTCGCGGAATCGGCCCACGCACGGTGCCACGCCCAGCCGCTGAAGGGCGCAGCGGCGGCGGACAGCGCCAGCAGCGGATCCCACACCTCAGATCCCAGCGCCAGCGCATCCGTCAAAGACATCCGTGTCACTGCAGCCGCCGCGAACGCCAGACTCACAACTCGGTCCCTCCCAACACGTGTGGGGTCAGTGCCGACACCAACCACTCGTCTGCAAGAGGCGCGCAATTCCGGCTCGCTTGCGCCTATCCGATGCAACCTCAAGGCCCGCAAGCATTTCGGCATCCCGACGCGCCGCCATTGGGCCCTGCACAGCCCAGTTGTGGCGTGGACACCACATCAGGGATCGGCCCAGTGATCGGTACGGATCGCGACGCGGGCGCAGTACGAACGGCCGTCACGCGAGCGTCCCGACCGTTCCGCCGGCTCGGCGGGCAGCCGCGGGCGCCAGGGTCGGCTCCCCGAACCGCTTCTTGAGCGCGAGGAACGGCCGCTCGATGACGTAGTAAGAACCCGACGCCAGCAGGATGCTCACGCCGATCCCCGCGACAAACTCTCCGAGCGCGCCCGCCCCGCGAAGGTGATGTCCGGCGCTCAATCCCCATTGGTGCCACAGGTACAACGGATGGCGAGCTGCCCCGCGATGCCCTGGAAGCGCGGCGCGGCGGCGATGGTCGCGAGGATGCAGCCGACGGCGAGGTTATCGAACCGTGTGTCGAAGGCGTTGTAGAGGTAGGCGCGGTCGACATGGAGTCCAAAGAGCAGTACGCAGCGCCACGCCACGACCGCCACGACCATCACCGCCAGCGCGCGCGCCACGCGCGCCACCCCGCCCCGCAAGAGCACCAGGAGCAGCAGCGGCCACAGCAAGTAAAACTGCTCCTCGATGCCGAGCGACCATGCGTGCGCGATCGAAGTCGTGGGATGGCCGTTCAGGGCATTGAAGTAATTCACCAGATAGACCAGCGCGGACGGCGCGAGTCCGGGCGGCCAGGCCTGGCCCCGGACGTGGTCGCCGGCATAGGTCAGCGCGATGAACGCGTAATACGCGGGGAATATCCGGAGGACGCGTCGTGTGTAGAACTGGCGGAGCGACATGCCGCCCGTTGCACGGTGCTCCTTGAGCAGCAGCCACGTGATCAGGAAGCCGCTGAGGACGAAAAACGCGCTGACGCCCAAGTCTCCCGGAACCGCGTTGATCCCGAAGTGGTAGACCATCACCACGCCCACAGCGACCGCCCGGAGCCCGTCGAGCGCGGGGAGTCGCGAGCCGCCGAGGGCGCGGAGCAGAGGGGGCTGGGAGGCCGACGGCGTGGCCATAGGAGCGCGACTGAGCCACGGCGCAAAACTCACGCCAAGGATGGGCTCGCGACCACCTGTAGCGTTGCTACTACAGCAGTCGCGACGCTGGGTCAGTACAACCGAGCGTCGCGCGCATGGCGCCACTCTTGCTCTAGCGCCAAGCGACATGTGCGGCATCGCGGGCATCGTGAACCGGGACCGGGACCGTCCCGTGCCGGAGGCTCTGGTGCGACGCATGTGCGGTGCACTGAAGCCGCGTGGCCCGGATGACGAGGGACGATACGTGCACGGCGCCGTTGGCCTCGGGATGCGGCGCCTCAGCATCATCGACCTGAGCGGCGGCCGGCAGCCGATCTTCAACGAAGACGGGTCCAAGGCGATCGTCTTCAACGGCGAGATCTACAACTACCAGGACCTGCGGCGCGGCCTCGTCGCCCGCGGTCATACCCTCCGCTCGACCGGCGACACCGAGACGGTCCTCCATCTGTACGAAGAGCGGGGCGCCGACTGCGTCATCCCCCTCCGTGGCATGTTCGCCTTCGCCATCTGGGACGCAGCGACGGAGACACTGTGTCTGGCCCGCGACCGGTTCGGGATCAAGCCGCTCTATGTCGTCACCGCTCCGTGGGGCATCGCGTTCGCCTCCGAGCTCAAGGCGCTGCACGCAGCCGGCTTGACGTCGCGAGAGCTCGACTGGGAGGCGCTCGATGCATATTTCCAGCTGGGGTACATCCCCGCGCCCGCCTCCCCGTTCGTGGACGTGCGCAAGCTGGAGCCTGGCCACACCCTCGTGTGGCGGCGGGATGCGGGCGTTGCGACGCACCGGTATTGGCGGGTACCGACGCACGAACTCCCCGCGCCACCTGACCCCGAAACCCACGTACGAGAGCTGCTCGACGAGTCGGTGGCAGCGCACCTGGTGAGTGACGTGCCAGTGGCCGCCTTTTTGAGTGGCGGCCTCGACTCCTCCGCAGTAGTGGCGAGTATGGCGCTGGCGGGCGACACGCCACATGCGTTCACGGCGCGCTACTCGGGATCCGGGGCAAGCGCGGCCGACGAGACTGACCTCGCGCGTGCCCTCGCAGTCCGGCATCGCGCCGATCTCACGCTGATTGACATCCAACCGAACATCCGGGACATCTTCGAGCCGATCGTCCGGGCCCTCGACGAGCCTCACGCCGATGATTCCGCGATCCCCACATGGCTGCTCTCGCAGGCCGTGGCCAGCCGCTACAAGGTGGCGTTGACGGGCATCGGAGGTGACGAGCTGTTTGCCGGGTACCGGCGCCACATCGGTCTACTCGCCACCGAGCATTATGCCAAGTTGCCGGCGGGCCTGCGGCGCATCGCCGGCGCGGTGAGCAGGCTCATCCCGGAGCCCCACGACGGCACTCTCGGCGTCGACCGGTTGAAGCGCTTCCTGCGGACTGGCAACGGCGCCGTGCCGGATCGATTCCTCGGGATGATGAGCCGGCTCTCCAATGACGAGCGCCTGACGCTGTACGCGCCGTGCCTCCGGGCTCGCGTCAGCGGCCGTGCCGCAACCACACGGTTCCGCGAGCTGTTCGGCGCTCAGGGCCGGTACACGGGGTTGGCTGCCGGATTGTATCTGGATTACGCAACGTTTCTCCCCGACGACATCCTGGCGCTCGGCGACCGGCTGTCGATGGCGCATTCGCTCGAGGTGCGCGTGCCCTTCGTGGACCATGTCCTGGTCGAAGCCATCTTCCCGCTGCCGCAACGCGTGAAGATCGGCACGTGGTGGCAAAACAAACGGCTGCTGCGACGCGCGCTGCGCCCCCGCCTGCCGGCTGCCCACTTCCGGGCGCCCAAGCGCGGCTTCGTCGGCCCGACCGCAGCGTGGCTCCGGCACGAGCTGCGTGACATGCTGACCGACGAGCTGTCGCCGGAGCGCCAGCGTCGCCTTGGTCACTTCGAGCCAGCTGTGGTGGAGACCTTGCTTCGGGACCACCTCACGGGACGCCAGAATCAGGAGCGGATTCTATTGGCACTACTCTGCTTCTCGACCTGGCATCGGCTGTACGTGGAATAACGCCGAGCCACTGCAGGGTCTCCACAACGAACGGACCCGGATCGCGCCAGCGCCAGACCTCGCTGCGGTCGCGGCCCGGCGAAACACGGAGGAAGTCGACGAGCGCCCGGAGCCCCGAACCTTCACGAAAGCGCAGGTAGAGGTGGTCTACGTCACCCCAAAACCAGCGACTGCGGACGCCGACGTCGTAGTCCCGGTATTCGGGCACGGGCTCTCCCGCCGCGCAGCGCACGAGCAACGCGGGGAAGTCGACCCCGGCGTCGATCGCCAGCTGCAGCGACCCCCAGAATCGGCCGTTCACCTCCATGATCACCTGGCGCCCTGTCGCCTGGTCCCGCTTGCATTCGATCATGGCCACGCCCTGCCAGTCCAGGGCCTCTAGCAGGCGCAGTCCGGGTCCCACCAGCGCCGGGTCGAGCTGGATGCTTTCACGATACGCGCTGACGCCGCCGGCGGGCGGCTTTTCCCGCAGACGGCGATGGGCGAACATGGCAACCGTCCGTCCGCCCCAGCGCAGCGCGAAGAATCCTTCGCCCGCACCCGAGACGCGCTGCTGAACGAGAACGGGGAACGCTGCCAAGGGAAGCGCGGTCAGCGCCCGGTGGCACTCCACGGAGTCCGCGACGCGTATGACGTCCAGCTTTCGCCGTATGCCGCCCACGGTCACCACCGAGCGGTGCGGCTTGACGACCGCCGGAAAGAACGCGGCGTCGGGGATCGCGCCTGTTATGTCTTTTGGCGTAGCGATGGTCCGCGTTACGGGCACTGCGAACCCGCAGGCCCCGGCGAGTTCAAGGATATGCGCTTTGTCCGAGGCGGCCCGGTAGACCGAGAGGTCAGGGAACGGCAGTGCGAGCGTCGCGGGTAGCGCGACCCGGCGCTCCAGCACCGCTTCCAAGGACGCGTCGGTTATCGGTAACAGCACGCCGCAGCCCTCTTGGCGAGCGATGTAGCCCACCTCCGCTACGTAGCTCTCGGGGTCGGTGAGGGGATCCGCCGCGAGTAGACGCTCCCGCACACCGCGCGACACGCCCGCGAGAGACACGCGAGTCGCGGCGGCCACCCATACTTCGTGTCCCGCGCGTACCAAGGATCGAGCGGCGGCCAACGCGGCCCGCTCGTTCCCGTCGGTGATCAGGATGCGCATGGTGATCCCTCCTGCTGGTGCAACATGCGCGCCGGGCGGCCGGCTGGCTGTCCACCTGCCGCCGGACCGAGCCCAAGCCTGGAGCGTGGCGCCGACGCAACACTCCCGCCCCGGCCTTTGGCTCCAGTCTTGCACACGAGTGGGCCCATGATCGGCCGGCGCGACTCTCGACCGCTGCGAATCGCATTCATCGGCGCCGGCACGATGGCCGGCCACCATCTCCTCTCGCTCCGACGGGTCACGACCGCACACCACGTCGTCGGTGTTCATGACGTGAGAGACGTCGTTGCACAGGCTTTCGCCAGGCGTGCTGGAGTTCGGGCGTACGCCAGCGTGCCCGCCTTGCTTCAGGAAACGCGGCCGGACCTCGTGCACATCTGCACACCCGCGGGTACGCACTTCGAGCCCGCTCAGGAGGCGCTCGTGGCCGGAGCGCACGTGTACGTCGAGAAGCCGTTCGTAGAGACGGCGCAGGAAGCCGAGACGCTCTTCGCGCTCGCCCGGGAGCGGGCCTTGCTCATCTGCGCCGGGCACCAACTGCTCCGGGACCCGGCGTTCCGCGGGTTGATCCAGCGCGCCGCGGCACTGCGACCGGTCACGCTCGTCGACAGCGACTTTGCGTTTCGTCCGCCGCGGCTCGATCCCTATCGGTCGACCGCTCGTGCACTCGCCGAGCAGCTGCTGGACGTTCTCCCGCACCCCCTGTCCACGCTCGTGGCGGCGCTCGAGAGCTTCGGCTCGGGGGCGGTGCTCGAGATCGTCAGTGTGTTCGCCACGCCGACGGTACTCCACGCGCTGCTGCGGGCGGGCGACGTAACCGGGCGCCTCTGCATCAGTCTGCGTGCCCGTCCGGTGGCGTCGACGCTCACGGTTGCGGGGGCGCATGGGTCGCTGACCGCCGATTTCGTCCGCGCGATCGTGTTCGGGGCGGCGAACGATGGTACGACCCCCATCGAGAAGGTGATCAATCCCTTCGTCGAGGCGCGACAGCTCGCCTGGCGGACCGCGGCAAGCCTCATCAGGCGGTTGCTGCGCGGCGCCGATTATCCGGGGCTCGTGGAGCTGCTTGGCGATTTCTACGCCGCCGCTGCCGCGGGTGGCCGCGCGCCGCTCAGCGTTGATCACCTGCGGCGCGTCACGACCGTGTACGAGCAGCTCGCGGCGAACGTTCGGAGCGCGTTCAGGCCGGCTCGAGCCGTCCCCGCACGTGTGGCCGAAGCGACATCCTCGGGTCCCCTCGCGGTGGTGACCGGCGCCGGCGGATTCTTCGGCCGCGCCATCAGTCGCGAGCTTGCGCGTCGCGGCTTTCGGGTGCGGGGCATCGGCCGGTCGGAGCGGCCCGACGATCCGCACGTGCACGAGTGGGTCCGCGCCGACCTCGCCGAGGACATCGCGCCGTGCGCCATCGCTGGTGCCGCGGTCGTCGTGCACGCCGCGGCCGAGACAGCCGGCGGATTCGAAGGTCACGAGCGCAACACGGTGGGCACGACACGCCAGTTGCTCCGCGCGATGGTTGCCGCCGAAGTCCGCAGACTTGTCTACGTGAGCACCATCTCAGTGCTGCGTCCGCCACAAGCGTTCTGGGAGCGGCAGACGGAGCAAACACCCCGCGCGGCTCGCCCTGAGCGGCTCGGTCCCTACACCTGGGGCAAGTGCGTCGCCGAGGAGCTGGTTACGGCGGCCCAAGCGCGGGGGGAGATTCAGGCCCGAATCATTCGACCCGGGGCGCTCATCGACTGGGAACAGCTCGAGCTTCCGGGGCTACTCGGGCGCCGACTCTTCGGCCGGTGGCAGTTGGGCCTCGGCCGCCCCGGCCTGCCGATCGCGGTCTGCGATGTTGGGCGGGCGGGTGCTGCGGTCGCGTGGTGTGCGGACCAGTTCGCCGAGGCCCCTCCAATCGTCAACTTGATCGATCCGGCAATCCGCACGCGTGGACAGCTCCTCAACCTGTTCCACGAGCACGGCTGGCGCGGGCGGGTCGTGTGGGTGCCGATCAGCCTGCTGGCGGGCGCCGCCATTCTTATGCGCCACCTGGTAGCGCTCATCCGCCGCGAGCCGGCGGGGCCGCTGGCTGTATGGTCCATCCTGCGGCCCCGGCGCTATGATCCTGCCGTCGCCACTCGCATCCTCGCCGCAGCGAGTGCGGACACCGCACGCGTCCAGCCGCCGCTCCGGGCCATGAAGGCGGCCGGGGTGAGCAGGGCGTATGGCTGAGGCCGCGCACTCCCCCGATCACGTCGACGCCTGGCCGACGTGGCCCTCGGCGCCCGGGGGGTTCGCGCTGGGCGCACCTGCGCGGCTCGCCCGATGGGATCTGTTGCTCGTGTGCGTGTCGATACACATCGCCAATTACATCGGGCGTGTGCCGCAGTTGTTCCCCGCGCTGGACCTCCTGAAGCCCGCGCCGGTGGCGAAGGTAGTGGCCATTGGGCTCTACCTGCTCCACCAGTCCGGACAGCGACGCCTGGGTCTGCTGCGGTCGCCGACGACGACCTGCGTGCTCGGGCTGCTGCTGTGGAGCGGCGTGTCCGTCCCCGGGGCGCTGTACCCGGGGCTCGCCTTTCGCGCCTGGATTGATTTCGCGTGGACCATCGCGATGTTTCTCGTGATCGCCGGCTGTGTCCGCTCTGTGCGCGATGTCGAGCGGCTGGTCCTCGTCTACTTCGGTGTGACCGTCCTGTACGTGGCGGTAGTGCTCTCACGGTTTCAACTCAGCCCCGACAATTGGCGCCTCGGCGATCTCTACTACTACGACGCGAACGATCTGGCGACCTTGATCGTCAGCGCCATGCCCTGTGGGCTGTACTTCGTGCTGGGGCAGCGACGCCCCCTCGTGCGGCTATGCGCTGCGCTCGGGCTCGTCGTCTTGGCGGTGGGACTGACGCGCTCAGGCTCGCGGGGAGGGTTCCTCGCTTTTCTCGCGGTCGTGGGGTTCATCCTGCTGGGGTTCACCACGCTGCGGGCGCGTTCGAGGGTGGTGGGCCTCGTCGTGGTCCTCACAGTCGTCCTGGCAACCGCGAGTGACCGGTATTGGGCTCAAATGCAAACCATCTTCAACGCCCATCAAGACTACAACGTGACGTCCGACCAGGGACGCCTGAAGGTCTGGGAGCGTGGCCTCGGCTACCTGGCGGATCGCCCCGTGCTCGGCGTCGGCATCAGCAACTTCCAGACGGCCGAGGGCACACTCTCGCCCTTGGCCAGGCGTGGCGAGCGCGGGCTCGCGGTCTACTGGACCGCACCTCATAACACGTTCATTCAAACGGGCGCCGAACTCGGCGTGCCGGGCCTGCTGTTGTTCATCGGGCTGTTCGCGACGGCGTTCGTGTCCCTGCGGCGCGTCGCGCGACACACTCGCAGCATGAGTCCTCCAGCTGGTGACGTGTCGCGGCTTGCCCAGACCCTCATGGCGGCGCTGCTCGGCTTCGCCGTCGGGGCCTTCTTCCTGTCGCTGGCCTATACGGACATCGTGTATACGCTCGCGGCGTTTGTCGTCGGGCTGCAGAAGGTCGCGCGCGCTGACCACGCCCGGAGCCAGCAAGTGCAGGCCTGATGGCTGCCCGACCGCGTGTCCTCTTTCTTTCGCAAAGCCTTCCCTACCCGCCGCATAGCGGCGTACTCAATCGCACCTTCAATGTGCTGAGGCAACTCCAGGTCGAGTATGATGTCGATCTGGTGGCGTTCTCCCGTGTATGCCACCAGGCCGATCGCGCCGCGCGGGAAGCGGCCCGGGACGCGTTGCGGAGCGTGGTCGCTTTCGTCGCCGAGCCGACGCCGATTCCCAACGAGCACTCGGCATCGCGCAAGATTTGGGACCACCTACGCAGCGTCGTCAGCGGGCGCGCCTACACCTACTACCAGTACCACAGCCGGGCATTCGCAACCCGGCTCCGCGCCGTGCTGCGCACGCGGACGCCGGACCTCGTGCATTTGGACAGCCTCGATTTCCATCGCTGGTTGCCCGAATTGCCGCGTGTGCCGATCGCGTGCACCCATCACGACATCGAGTCCGAACTGCTCCGACTGCGGGCGCGGCGTCTGGACCGGGCCGTATTGCGGCACTACATGCTGCTCCAGGCTGCCCGCGTCGAACGGTTGGAGCGGGACCTGTGCCCGCAGCTGGCCCTCAACGTGGTGATGTCCGACGTCGACGCGCAGAGACTCCGGGCGCTGGCCCCCGGCGCCACTACGGCAGTGGTGCCGAACGGCACCGACACCGAGTACTTCCGGCCGAACGGCGTCGTGTCGGTCGCTGGCCGCGTCGCCTTCGTGGGACCGACCCACAGCCACCCGAATCGGGACGCGGTGGAGTTCTTGTTACAAGAGATCTGGCCGAAGATCCGCGGCGCCGAGCGATCCGTCTCCATGCGGTTGATTGGCTACAATAGCCCGGAGGACCGCGCGCGATACGACGCCGAGCCCGGCGTAACTGCGCTGGGCTACCTCCCCGACATGCGGCCGGCGCTCGCCGCGGCGCGCTGCTGCGTCGTGCCGATCCGCATCGGCGGGGGTACGCGCCTTAAGATCTTGGACGCTTGGGCCATGGGGAAGGCCGTCGTGTCCACGGCGATCGGCTGTGAGGGCCTCGACGCGGTGGATGGAGAGAACATCCTGATCCGGGACACGCCGGACGCCATCGCCAGTGCCGTCTTACAGGTCCTGCGGGACGACGAGTTGCGCGCTCGCCTCGAGCGCAACGCGCGACGCACGGCGACCGCGAGCTACGACTGGTGCGCCGTCGGTCAGCGGATCCGCTCAGCCTACGACGAGATCCTCGGTCGGTAGCAACTCAGGGGCCCGGCCACCAGTCGGTGCGGATTTGTACTCGCGCGAAGTACCACGGGAGCCGGCTGTCGACCGCATCCTTCTGCCCGTTGTTCCCCATCCCAAACTGCCGGAGCGCAGCCGGGTCGACGCAGAACCTGTGGTCGGCGGCGTAATAGGATTTCAGCGTCCAATCGCTGCGCCCGTTCCACAGCGCCTCGCCCCATCCCTGTTGCCGGAAATCCTCGTCGCCCAGGATCTGGGTGCCGCTCGCGTCGTACACGCGCACGTGAACCTGCACGTGGGTCCGATCCACGAAGTCCACGTAGTACTCGAAGCGGTACCACGCACCGAGCGCAAGGGGCTTGATAGGGCCCCAATGGATAAGGGGGTAGGTGGCCTCGCAACCGTACAGGCTGATGACGAAGCGCCAGCCGGTGCTCCCGCTGAGCCGCCGCATGTAGGTGAGGTTCGCGTACGCCTGCATGTCCGCCGTCACGATGTGATCGCCGACAGAGGAGGTGTCGTCGTTGCGCATGTAGTAGCGGACAAAGTAGTCCGTCGAGGGCCGGACGACGTTGTCCTGCTGCACGAACGCGGCGTAGCCCGGGTTCGATCCGCGCTGCATGACTCGCAAGGCATTGCCGCCGCCCGGCCCGCCGGGCACGACCGACATCAGCTGGACCGGTGCGCCGTTGTTGAATTCCCAGTAGTTCTTCCAGCGACCGCCATCGGTCACCGCACGACGCGAGGTGCCAGTGTCGGTGCTCCAGTCGCTCTCGAAGACCACGTTGGGGTCGTGGGCGTCCGCCGCGGCCAGACAGCCTGCCAGGCGCACCAGGGCCGCGCCAAGGCCTAGCAGCAAGGCCCCGGCGCCAACGAGCGCCGGACTCCGCCACCGCCGTGAGGACCCAGCCGTGCGCCGCACATCCACGACCATGACCCCATCCCCTGCAAACCTCGTGCACTCGTGGAGCGCTCCTTAACTCGTTGCGCGGATGCCACAGACGGTGCGGACGGGCCCTCGAACGGCAGGGCGGCACACATCCTGCGACCGGCTTGAAACGCCCGATCCTGGCGTTCCCGTGCCCCTCGCTGCCCAAATCAAGCGACTGTTGCTGACCACCGCGCAATACGGTGGCATCGTCCTCGCGACGCTGGTTGCGCTCGACGTCGCCTGCATCGTCCTGGGGGTGTTCCCACCGACGTACGAGTACGGCCTGCCCGACGTCGGCTGGGTGGCGTCACCGCCGACGGGGGTCATGCACGAAGATCGCTGCGTCGACTACACCACGGGCACGACCTACACCTACACCCGCAACGAGGACGGCGTTCGCACCCCCCACAGGGCCGCGGAGCTGTTGGCCGACAGCCAGAGCTATCTGATCGGAGTGACGGGAGACTCGCAAACCGAGCTGTGCGCGCCCAACGCGCAGACCCACGCGGGCGTCCTCGAAAACACGCTGAACGCGAGCGGCGGGCGCGCCGTCGTGCTGGCGTACGGGGCCGGCCGATATTCGCCACTCCAGGACTACCTCGTATTCAAGAAGGTCCTCCTGAAGTACCACCCTCAGGCGTTCGTGCTCAACCTGTACACGGGGAACGACTTCTACGATATGCTCCGCGTAGACGACCGCCCGCACTTCGTTCGTACCAATGCCGGATACGCGATCGCCCCGCCGGTGTGGTACTTGTACGATGCGCCGGGAGCGCGGCGGCGCAGCCGCGTTCTGTTTGCGCTTCGCTCGCTCGCCAAGCGGACCGGGGTTCAGGGATTCATCGAGCGCATTCAACAGCTGCGCGCGCTCGCGGCAGAGCAAGGCAAAGGGCTCGCCACGGTAGTGGCTTATATGAACGACCTGCGCAAGTCGACGGCACCAAGTCTCGGCTATCCCGCCGCGTTCTCCGCCCAGATGCTCAACCAACAGCTCTTCTTCCACCGGTTTCCTGACAGCCGCGCCGAATCGATCCGGCGGGTGCGCGCGCTGTTACAGCTGATCCGGCTGGAAAACCCCGGTATGGTTCTGCTGCTCAGCCCGCTGCCCTCCTACGAGTTGGCACAACAACAACCCGTCGACAGTGCACTGCTCCGCACGATCGCGCGACTGCCGATCACGTACGAGGGCGGCCTGCGGGAGGAACGGGCGCTGTACGACAGCCTGCGCGTCCTGGCGCAGGAAACCGGCTGGCTGTTTGCCGACAACCTGCGCCCGCTCCAGGCGTACAAGGGACCCGATCGACTGTACAACTCCTTCGACTACCACCTGCTCCCGCCCGCCAGTGACATCATCGGGCGGGAGCAGGCCGAGGCAGCGTCCAGTCGCTGCGCCCGTTCCAGACCGCCGAGCCGGGGTCCTGTTGCAGGAAGTCGGCATCCCCCAGGATCTGCGTGCCGCTCGCGTCGTACACCCGCGGATGGACCTGCACGTGCGTCGCATCCACGAAATGCACGAAGTACTCAAAGCGATACCACACGCCGTGGCTCAGCGTGATGGTCGGCCCGATGTGACTGATGGGATAGATGAACGAGCAGCCGTACAAGCTGATGACGAACTGCCACCCATTGGTCCCGCTGAACTTCCGCATGTACGTGAGGTTCTGGTACGCCTGGATGTCCGGCGTCACGACGTGATCGCCGGCGGGCGAGGTGTCGTCGTTGCGCATGTAGAAGCGGACGTAGTAATCCGTGGACAAAATCGGCAGGTTATCCTGCTGCAAGTCCGCCGCGTAGCCGGGGACCGAGCCCAGCTGCAGGACCCGGAGCGCGTTCGCATAGCCCGGCGGGCCGCCGGCCACCACCGACAGCAACTGCACGCCGCTGCCGTTGTTGAATTCCCAGTAATTGCCCCAGCGGGTGCCGTCCCGCACCGCGCTCTGGGACGTCCCGGTGGCCGTGCTCCAGTCGCTCTCGAACACCACGCCGCCCGCGCCGGGGGGGACCACGGTCACCGTGGCGCTGCCGCTCTGCCCTTCGCTCGTGGCGGTGATCGTCGCCGGCCCGGCCAGCAGGCCCGTCACCAACCCGCTCGCGCTGATGCCGGCGATCGTTGGACTGTTCGAGCTCCACGTCACCGCCCGACCCGTCAGCAGATTGCCGCTGGCATCCTTGAGCGCCGCCGTAAACTGCTGGACCGCCCCCACCGCCACACTGGCGCTCGCCGGGCTCACCGTCACCGTCGCCACCGGCGCCGTCGAGGCGGCCGTCGTGCCGCTCGCGACGTTCGACAGCGGTCCGAACACGGCGTTGGAGTCCAGGGTGCCGCGATAGGAAACGAGTTGGACTTGGTAGCCGGTCCCCGCCTGGAGGCCGAGAATCGTGCAACTCCGCCGGGCCCCGATGCTGGTGCCGAGCACAGGCCGCACGCACGTCCCTTGCGCTACGTCGGTGGCTGAGCCGAAGACGATCGTGCCCACCGCGTAGCGGAAGTCATACTTCGCCGGCTGGCCGGTACCGTCATTCACTTCGGTAAAGCTCAGCGTCAGCGCAGTGGTCGTCACCCCGCTGACCGCCAGATCGGTCACCGGCGCCGGGTTGGTCACCACCACCGGCGCGCTCACCGTGATCGCTGCGCTGCCACTCTGCCCTTCGCTCGTCGCGGTGATCGTCGCCGGCCCGGCCACCATGCCCGTCACGACACCGTTGCCATCCACCGTGGCGACCGCCGGCGCATTGCTCGCCCATGTCACCAGGCGCCCAATCAGCGCGCTGCCCGCCGAATCCTTGGGCGTCGCTGTAAGTGACACCGTCTGCCCCACCGGCATACTCGCCGTCGTCGGCGAAACCGTGACCGACGCAACTTGAGTCAACAGCGCGAGCAGCTGCCGCAGATCGCACGCTGCCGCGGCGCAGACAGCGCCGAGCAGCAACACATTCCTGAGCAGAGCGAGGCGACGAGACAACTTGTGTTTGAACGTCATGAAGACCCTTCTCTATTGGTGCTCCGCACCGGTCGCCTCACTGGAGACGACACGGCACGTCGCATGGTGTGTTGTGGGGGCGTACAGCGTGGTGGCATTCGCCACCGGGGGGCGCGGACGGTGGCAGGCGCCACCGGCCGGGGCAACAGAGCCCTGGCGTCTTATCCGCGCGAGGCGCTTCGACAGCTTGAACGTGAACGGCATCGTTTTCTCACTCCTGTAAAAGCAATGGGCCGCCAACTTCGACCCTAAGGTCATTCGCTGGCGGCCCGGCGGACATGGCGGGCTTCGCTCGCCTTAGTCCCGTAGCTCTGCGTCACCGCCTTTCGGCGGTTTTGCTCTGAGCAGCGGCTTCAATTTTTTCCGGGGGCGCTCCGGGTCACCGACTGAGCGTGGGGACGGCTTCCAGCAGCCGTCGCGACCTCGCCACATCTGATGGACGGTAGCAACAGGTCGCGTGTCAGACAATAGGGAGAATCCAGTAGGGCGCAACGTGATACCCGTCACCCGTCCGGTGTTCGGGCGCACGAGCCGTCGTAGGTTTTCGGCGCAGCGTTTTCGCCGCTCAATGGTATAGCGCTTGCTCCCATGGTGAGGACGCTCACGTGACAGCTTACATCCTCGGCATCTCCGCTTTTTATCACGACAGCGCCGCTTGCCTGCTGCGCGACGGCGAGATCGTTGCGGCGGCGCAGGAAGAGCGCTTCACGCGCAAGAAGGGCGACGCCGGGTTCCCGCAGCACGCCGCGCAATACTGTCTCAAGGCCGCCGGGGTCCGCCCCTCCGACCTCGCCTACGTCGGGTTTTACGACAAGCCGTTGCTCAAGTTCGAGCGGATCTTGGAGACCTACTTGGGCGTTGCCCCCCGCGGCTTCACGCAGTTTCGACTCGCGGGACCCGCATGGATGAAGGAGAAGCTCTTCCAAGACCGCGAGATCCGGAGCGCGCTGCGCTACGACGGCGAGGTGCTCTACGCCGAGCACCACGAATCGCACGCGGCTAGCGCCTTCTTCCCCTCGCCCTTCGAAGAGGCGGCGATCCTGACCGTTGATGGCGTCGGGGAGTGGGCCACGGCCTCGTTCGGCACCGGGCGGGGCAATGATCTCGAGCTCCTCAAGGATCTGCACTGGCCCGACTCCTTGGGCATGCTCTACTCGGCGTTCACGTATTTCACCGGCTTCAAGGTGAACTCGGGCGAGTACAAGGTGATGGGGCTCGCGCCCTACGGTGAGCCCAAGTATGTCGATGCGATCTACCGCGAGCTCATCGACCTGCGCGAGGACGGCTCATTCACGCTCAACCAGAAGTACTTCAACTATCTCACCGGGCTCACGATGACGGACGGGGCATTCGACAAGCTGTTGGGCGGCCCAGCGCGCGTGCCGGAGTCGAGGCTCACCCAGCGGGAGATGGATCTCGCACGCTCGATCCAGGTTGTGTGCGAGGAAATCATCATGCGCATGGCGCGGACAGTGCACCGGCAAACCGGGATGGAGAACCTCTGTCTCGCCGGCGGTGTGGCGCTGAACTGCGTCGCCAACGGGCGCTTGCTGCGCGAGGGCCCCTTCAAGCGTCTCTGGATCCAGCCTGCGGCGGGCGACGCCGGCGGTGCGCTTGGCGTGGCCCAGTTGATCTGGCACCGCCATTGTCGGCAACCACGTACCATCGCCAGCGGCAACGACGCCATGCGCGGCGCCTATCTCGGCCCCGAATTCTCGCCTGACGAGATCCGCGAGTATCTGGACACACAGGGGGCGATCTACGAGCGACTGGAGCGCCACTGCCTCCTCGAGCGTGTGGCCCGGCTGCTGGCCGAGGAGAAGGTGGTCGGTTGGTTCGACGGGCGGATGGAGTTCGGGCCACGAGCGCTCGGCGCGCGCAGCATCCTCGGCGACCCGCGGAGTCCGCGCATGCAGGCGCAGATGAACCTGAAGATCAAGTTTCGTGAAGGCTTCCGCCCGTTCGCGCCCAGCGTACTGCGCGAACGCGTACAGGATTACTTCGAGCTGGACTGCGATTCCCCGTACATGCTGTTGGTGGCGCCGGTGAAGCGGGAGCGCCAGATCCCGATGACCGCCGAGCAGCGGGGGCTCTGGGGCATCGACCAGCTCAATGTGCTGCGCTCCGACATTCCGGCCGTGACCCATATCGACTACTCGGCGCGGATCCAGACGGTGAGCCGGGACACCAACCCCAACTATTACGACCTGATCAAGGAGTTCGAGCGCTTGACCGGCTGTGCAGTGCTCGTCAACACGTCGTTCAATGTGCGGGGCGAGCCGATCGTGTGCACACCGGCGGACGCCTACCAATGCTTCATGCGCACGCACATTGACTACCTCGTGCTGGGACCGTTCCTGCTCGACAAGAGCCAGCAACCAGCATGGCAGGAGAGCGCGGATTGGCAGCGCGAGTTCCAGCTCGACTGAGCGCAACGGAAGGCCGCCGGTTCGGCCTCACGGTTGGTATCGCCTTCGCGGTGCTCGGAGGCGTGGCGTGGTGGCGTGGCCGTGTGCTCGTGACCGGTGTCGCGCTCGGGGTCGGGCTCGTCCTGCTCATCGCGGCGCTCGTCGTGCCGGCGCGGCTCGGGCCGATTCACCGGGCCTGGATGGGACTCGCCGCCGCGATGTCCAAGATCACGACGCCGGTCTTCATGGGCATCGTCTACTTCGCCGTCCTGACGCCGACCGGTCTGCTCCGACGACTCGCGGGCAAGAATTCGCTGCTGCGCCCCCGCACGGCGAAGAGCTTCTGGGTCTCTCGCGCTGCCGACGACCAGCGCCGGACAGGAATGGAACGCCAATTCTAGGGAGGAGCGAAAGATGGGTCGGATGACCTTAGCTGGGGAATTGTGGGCATTCATGCGCGTGCGTAAGAAGTGGTGGTTGCTGCCGATCGTCCTGGTAATGCTCGTCGTCGGCACGCTGCTGATCTTCGCGCATGGGTCGGCGCTGGCGCCGTTCATTTATACGATCTTTTGAACCTGCGGCTCCTGGAGCGCGTCCGGCCTAACTCGACTAACTCGGACTCGAGGACGGCCGGGCGCGAATGATCGTGGGCATGGAGTGATCGCCCCGCCCCGCGTCGCGGCGATGCCGCTGCACTTCGATGAGAGTCGCTTCAGCGAGCACGCGCGAGAGATCTGCGGTCATTGAGGCCGTGCGGTCGCCATCGAATAGGTACGCATCTCCACCGGGCCGCAGCACTCTTGCCACTTCGCGAAGCAACGCGGTGGGGTCACGATAGCTGCCCAACGACACGCACGAGACGACGCGATCGACGGACCGGTCTGCGATGGGGAATCGCCCGCCGCCCCACGTGCTGAATTCGACCTGGCCAGGAACGCCGCGCAACTGGACGGCCACTTCCACGAGCCGGGGTGATGTGCTTAGGCCGACCACGCGCCCTTTCCGCATGCGACGCCACGCTTCCTCCACGAGCCAGCCGTCGCCGCACTCGACGAAGAGTAGTCGGTCCCAAGCCTCCATCCTGACCTGATCGAGGAGCCAGAGACCGACCCGGAGCTCGCGTTCGAGCGTTGTGTCGGTGCTAAGGAGGGAGAGGTTCACGCTGGATAGTGGGGCAATGCATGTGCCAGGAGGGATCCCCGACCTGCCGTGCGAGCGCGACAGCCAGCGCCCGGCAATGCATCGCGTGGCGTGCGGACGCTGCGCGGACACCACACTGAGTCCGACGGTTCACTCTGAGCCGACAGCGCTCGCGTAGACGCGCATGTAGCCGTCTACCATCGTATCGACGGTGAACGCCTGCTCCGCCCGCTGGCGGGCGGTGTCACCGAGCCGGCGTCGCAGCGCGGGATCGCCGATTAGCCGGCCCAGCGCCGCCGCGAGCGCGGGAGGATCTTCCGAAGGCACGAGCAACGCCTCGCGCTCTGAGGTCACAACCTCCGGTACGCCTCCCACCGCCGATGCAGCGATGCCCTT
The DNA here is from genome assembly GCA_003221825.1 of Gemmatimonadota bacterium. GTDB lineage: Bacteria > Gemmatimonadota > Gemmatimonadetes > Gemmatimonadales > GWC2-71-9 > 20CM-2-65-7. The sequence continues at coordinate 13,560 of QHUE01000092.1, read as the reverse complement.
CCCCGCGAACATCGCTTCCAGCAAGGCCAGTGGCACCCCTTCGGACCGCGAGGGCAACGCGAAGACGTCGGCGGCCGCCAACAGATCCGGGACATCCGCGCGATAGCCCAGCAGATGCACGTATTCCGCGAGACCGTGCGCGGCGGCGTAGGCCCGTAGCGCTGCTTCCTCCTCGCCCCGCCCGGCGATCGCTACGTGGCAACGAGCGAACGCAGGGTCTTCGGCCAGCGCGTGCAGGGCCTGCAGCAAGACGAGATGGCCCTTGACCGGATACAGGTTACCGATCGCGACGATCAGCGGCTCTTCAGCGCCGATGCCCAGCTCGCGACGCACGCCGTCGGGAGAGCCGACGGACGGCCGGATGCCGTTGTGCAGCACCCGGATGGCAGCACGGGGGAGCCGCAATTGCGTCGCGAGATCGGCCTGCAGAGCGGCGGATACGGCGACCGCGGCCGCCGCGCGCCCCGCGGCGTAGCGCAGCGCCACGCGCCGGCTCCATCTGCCCGCGAAGTACCGCCCGCCGTGCATCGTGATGACATGCGGCCGACGCAGGATCCCCGCGACGGCGGCCCCGTACACCGCCATGGTGAAGTCGTGGCTATGCACCACCTCCACGCGTCGCCTCCGCAACGTGTGGACGAGTCCCAGAAGACACCGCCAATCGACGGGCCGTCGCATGACAAACAGCTCCGGTGTGAAGGCGCGCCGGCGGAATTCCGCCGGCAACCATCCGCAGCCATTGCCGGGAACGACAGGGCACACCGCATACCCGCGCTCGCGCAACGCCTCCGCGAGGTGAAGCAACATCTTCTCGGCACCCGCGGGTCCGTCGGATTCGCTGAGCAGCGCGATGCTCAGGTCGGTCTGCTGCATCATCGGGCCGCGTGAACGTCGTACCAGTTGGACGTAATGGTCTCACGTACGTAATAGATCCACGCATACGCGACGTCTTCCACCGAGCGCCAGGGTCCGTCGGTCTCTTCTGCCATCGGCCCCGAGCTCATGGAGGACGCACGCGTACCCGGTATGGCCGTTCGTTCGCGACGGAAAACGCGAACCGCCCGAACCAGACCCGGAACCCGCCGCAGTTGCTCCTTGGCCAAGCGGGCCAGCGTCGCGGTAGCCAGTCCACCTGAGTGCAGACGCGGCGGCACGGCCTGTCGAAAGGTCAACTGGTCGATGAGCTTGAAACGGGTGTAGCCGGCGTGCGCGAGCAGGAAGAGATCCTCCAGGCGCCCCTCGGACGCCTCGAAGGACACGTAGGCCGGTGCATCGGCGGGATCGATGTCGCGCAGGCACACGTGTTCCGCGCCCTCGATGTCTACCTTGAGGTAGAACGGCACGCCGTACTCCTGCACGAGGCTGCGCAACGATCGAGCCTGCACGGCGACGGAATGCGTCGCCAAGTCTCCGCGCGAGGCCAGCGCGGGATCGAGGGAGCTCCAGACACCTCCATTGCCCTCCGAGACAAAGAAACTCGCGACACCGTCCTCAGGTAGTGGTGTTGGTTCAGCGGGTCGGCGCCCGAGCGTGCGAGTCGCCAGGTTGGGTCGCAGGAACGGTGCCAGCGGAGGAAGCGCGTGCGAGGACCGTGATTCCCGGCGCGTGTTGCACCGGCGCGACAGCCGCTGCGGGAGTCGCGCTCACCGGCGGATCATCCGCTTGAGCGTGTGCAGCGCCCGCAGCGCACGGTGCGGCAGCAGGCTCGCTGCGAAGATCGCAAGTGACCGCGGCGTCGGCCCTGCACCCGACTGCCATGCGGCAACAACGGCCTGCCGCGCCAGTCGCCGCTCAATCCTGGCGAGGTGCGCGTACGCCAGTCGCAGCAGCAAGCGGCGCCGTCCGTGTCGATACGCTCGCTCGATCGCCGCCGTGGGCGGCCGGCGCAGTGCCACCGCCCGATCTACGCTGATGAGCGCGTTGCGGACGATCGGAACAGTGTTGCGCGGGGATGTATTGTGGTCGTCGAGACCCACGCGCCACCTCACCAGCGGCTCCAGGATGATCGCGACCGGGGAGACCGCGGCTACGCGGTGAAAGTATTCGGTATCCTGGGCCACCAGCATCGCGGGATCGAACCCCCCCACCCGCTCGCACAAGCGTCGCTGCAGCACGGTGCACTGGGGGGTCGCAAAATTCCCCTCGAACAAGAGCTCGAAGGCATCTCCCGAGTAGACGGGCCAGCTGCCGCCCGCAGCCTCGACCGTCGTCCGTGTCATCGAGCCAGCAAAGAACCGCTCCGGCTCGAGACCGAGGTCACGAAACACGGGAAAGGACCGGGCGAATCCCTGAGGCGGCGGCAGGGGGCGTCCCTCAATGTCGATGACCCGAGAGTCCGACATGGACCATCCGACGTGCGGCAGGGCCCGATGAAGCGCGAGATGAATCTCTAGCTTCCGCGGCTCCCACAAGTCGTCGGAATCGAGGAACGAGACGTACTCGCCTTTGACCTCTTGGAGACCGTGGTTGCGCGCGACCGCCGCGCCCGCGTGCTGCTGCGGGATATGACGAACACGAGGCCCGAACTGCGCGCACAACTCCTTCGTGTGATCCGTCGACCCGTCGTCGACGACTAAGATTTCGAGAGGCGGGTAACTCTGGTCGAGGACCGATCGGATCGCGTCGCCGAGCCAGCGCGCCCGATTGTACGTGGGAATCACGACGGACACCGTCGTCATGAGCCCATCACATCACAAGATCCGTACCGCGTCCACTCGGGCCCTCGTACCGGCGAGGCCGCGCCAGCTGTGTGGCACGCCCGCCACAGGCCACGCGGCAAGCATGTCAGCGCCGCTTCGAACGCAGGAGGCACAGAAGTTGCCCCATCTATCAGGCGACCTAACTGTGCGCGGACCTTGAAGTTAGCGTCGGTGTGCTATGACGTGCTCCAGCACTCGGGATTGCTCACGCTCGCTCGTCGGCTCTCGAGCGGTGGCGTAATTCTTTGCTATCACAACGTCGTCGCAGCGACCGATGCTGGTGCGTCGGACACGCTCGGCCTGCACATGCCGCTGCCTACTTTCGAGCGGCAGATGCGCTGGCTCGCGGCAAACTACGACGTGGTCCCGCTCGCAGAGCTCGTTGACAAATTCTCGCGCGGTGAATCCCTGCGCGGCGCCGCAGCCGTAACGTTCGACGACGCCTATGGCGGCGTCTTCGATCACGCGTGGCCGGTGCTTCAGGCACTGAACCTCGCGGCGACGGTCTTTGTGATCGCGGAGGCACCCACCCAGGACGAGGGCTTCTGGTGGGACGACCCGGAAGTGCTGCGGGCCTATTCTCCAGCTCAGCATCAGCGCTGGCTCACGGCGGACTGCGGTGACCGCGGGACGATTGTAAACGCCTTGCCTGCGGCACGTCGTCCCCGGCAGCCTCCAGTCTGGTGCAGACCCGCGACGTGGCAAGCGATCACGGAAGCAGCCAGATCCGGGTTGCAACTCGGGGTGCATTCGGCGACCCACCGGTCGCTCCCGGCGCTGAAGGAGGGCGAGCTCCGGCGCGAAGTCGTCGAGAGCCGCGACGTCATCAGTCGCCACACTGGCGTCACTCCTGAATTCTTCGCATACCCCTATGGCCTGTGGGATGACCGCGTGCGGGAAGCGGTGCGGTCGGCAGGGTATCGCGCGGCGTTCACCCTCGAGGACGGTCAGCACGGAGGCGCGGCCGACCGATGGACCGTGCCCAGGGTGAGTGTCCCCGCTCACATCGACGACGCCGCCTTCCAGGCATGGACTTCTGGCCTCAACCTCCGGCAGTGGCTCGTCGCCTGAGGGCTCCGGCCGTTCGAATCCACTGCTCGAGCCGCTCCAGATCGCGAACCCCAAGGCGTCCGTGGGTTGGGAGCGTACATAGTCGTGCCGCCAGCTGGCGACCGCCGGGGAAGCCGGCGTCCCGATTCAGGCAGCGCGGAGCAAAGCGTTCGAGGTCGCACAGGGGCTTGGGGTAGCCGGGCATTATCCCCAAACGCCGCGCCGCTGTCTCAGTGGCTGAGCCGCAAACCCCGGGGCGTGCCAGCACCGGGAGTCGTAGATAGCCCGGCCGTGCATGACCGGCCGCGCTGATCGTCTCGAAGCCCGGCTGCCGTCGCAACTCGCTCAGCAACCGCGCCGCGTTGTGCTGCCGCACCTCCACTTCCCGCACGGCGAGCGTCCACGTCGCGGCGATGACCGGGCACGATACGCTGCTCGGCGCTCGCAGCGGACGCGGCTTGCGATAGACGGTCTGGCCGAGGCGGAGAAAGGGCAACGCCGCCGGCATCGCATAGAGGTTCGGGTGCTCGAGGAGCAACTGGGCAGTGAGCGCCAAGAGGTCTGGCCAGCCCCGGCGCGGCTCACCGAGCAACGCTCGCGCGCGTGCCAGGACGCGTTCTCCAAGAGCGTCGTTGGCTAGCAACGCACCGCCGCCCCCGCCCGTCAGCCCCTTTCCCCGTCCGAAGCTCAGCACGGCGAGAGAGCCCCGAGTACCGGCCGGGCGGCCTTTCATGACAGCGCCAGCGGCCTGGGCTGCGTCCTCGATCACAAGGGCGCCGGTCTCTGCGGCAACCCGATTCACGGGGGCGACGTCAACGGGATACCCGTACAAGTGGACGACGACGACTGCCGCCGCGCCCTGACTCAGTGTCGCGCGCAGCTGAGCGAGATCGGGGGCGAGCGTATGCGGGTCAAGGTCATACAGCAAGACGGGCACGTCGGCGCCGTCCGCCGCCGTGGCGAGGTCGTAACACCCATACGCCGGCAGCGCCACCGCAGCCCCAGGGCGATCTTTCAGGATTGCCACCAACGCCGCAGTCAGGGCGCCGGTACCGCTGTCGGTCAGCAACACCCCCCGGGGAGCGTACCGTTGATTCAGGAGTTCGACCACGCGCTCCTCGGCCCGCGCCGGCCCGCCATTGCGTGCGACAGCTGCCTGCGCGCCGGCAAGCAGCGCTCGCCCGGAAAGCGGCGAGCGCACCGGCAGTTGATGACGCCAGGGGCTCACGGGAGGAAGCGGACCAGCCGTGGACCCAGGAGATTCGCGATCGGCAGCGGTAGCCGCCGCCATAGCCTTGGCCCCCAGGAGAATGTCCGGTCGTCGGGCGAGGGTGTGGCGTTACGCCCGCCCGGCGCGTAGTGACACCATGGCAGCGGCACATCGACGCCGCCCCACTGCTGCTTGAAGCGGTGCGGGCCGCCGCCCGGACTGCACCGGCCGAAGTTGAACACGCGCACGCCACGGGTAATCATCTGCTCCATGAATGCCGAGTACAGGAGCATGTTCGCGGCGAGGGTCCGGGACTCGCGCACCGCACCGGCCCACGTCATTTCGAACTCATCCCGCCACACGAAGCCGCACCCGCCGGCGAGCGGCTGGTCGCCACGGTAGATTGCGCCGAACACCACGAGATGCGGAAACGCCACGATGAGGCGCTGAAAGAAGGTAGCTGGCAAGACCGGCGTGCCGAGGTCGCGCATCGTCCGCGAGAACACCTCGTAGAACGCCTCGTGTTGATCGAGGCCGAAGCGCGCGGTGAGGCCCTCCTTGACCGGGCGGCGGATCTGACTGCGGAGCTTGGACGGGAAGGACCTCGACAGTTCCTCGGCGCTGGACGGCAACGTGAGAAGCACGGTGAGCTTTCTCGACGCCACCGCAAGTTCGAGATCGTCGGCGGCCCGGGTCCGCAGCTCCAAGAGGTCCGCGCGTGAACGGCGGGCCTCGGCGACTGCCTCCTGAGCCAGTTGCCGCCGTGCGGCGGCCGAGCCGAGCGGCCCGCCGTAATTGAGAAACGGCAGCGACACGAGATAATGACCGAAGATCCGGCTTTTGATGCGAGCGAGGGGGAGCACTCCCTGGCACTCCCCGTTGCGGTCTGTCGCTACCCGGTACAAGCACTCCGCCCCGAGCGCGTCACTCAGGACATCGCGCCAACCGGCGAGATGACAGAAGCTGCTTTCCGCGGCGCGTGTGACGAATTCGTCCCAGGCGCCCGTGCCACCGTCGAGCGGTAGCGTCACCATAGCGCCGCGGCGGCCGCTTTTTCTCGGAGCAGCGTTACCGTGTCCCGAACGGCGGTAAACCGAAACTCGGCGAGTAGCCCCTCGAGCCGCCGCGTCGTCCGCCGCAGGCCGCTGTAATGCCGCAGCCGCGTCAGCCAGGCCACGTCGAGTCGCGGCTGGGCCGGATCGAGCTCCCACGGATGGATATAGAACGTGCCCGGCACACCGCGGCGCTCGCATTGGCGCAGCGCGGCCCGGACGACACTGGGGGGGAAAAGGCGGAAGTACGCCCCACCCGCGGCGGGCAGCCGTAGCCCGTACCAGCGCAACGTGCTTGGAGGAATCTCTGCGAGCCGGCCGGCCGGACGCTCCAACCAATGCGGATCCGGGAGGCCGTGGGGATACCCGTAACCGGGGCGCTGCACCGGAAACAGGCTCGAATCGTACTGGTACCCTTCCTCTATAAGCACGTCGAGCGCCCATTCCCGACCCGGCACGATCGAAAAGTTCGGCGCACGAAAACCCAGCACGGGTGCGCCGCTGATCTCCTCGAGCAGATCCTTGGTGCGCCGGACGGAATTCCGGAACTGGAGCGGCGTCTGCTGGGTTACGCGCGCGTGGTCCCAGCCGTGCGACGCGATCTCGTGGCCCGCGCGCGCGATGGTGCGGACGAGGTCGGCCTGCCGCTCCGCCAGCCAGCCGAGCACGAAGAACGTCGCGCGCGCCTCGTGCCGACTCAGGAGCTCGAGCAGCCGAGCGACCTGGCCGCCGATCCGGGATTCAAAATGCTCCCATGCGGACCGCGGCACCCGGGACTCGAACGCAGAGACCTGGAAATACTCCTCGAAGTCGATCGTAAAGTGGTGGGCGATCACAGCTCTGATAGGTGCAACGCCCGTGCCCCGCTGGGCGCGCATGCCGGCCGCCTCGCGCGTGGGGGAGCCCGGGAGCAGACCGTCGCGGCGACGCCACAGTTTACGGCGCACAACTAACTTGATGCGAGGGAGCGCGACACATGATTCTCGGAGTGGGGCTCGACGTGGTGGAGACCGAACGCGTCGCCCGTGCGATGGCCGCGCACGGGCGACGGTTCGAGCAGCGGGTCTACACCCCCACCGAGTTGGCGGACTGCGCCGAGCGAGGCGACCGGATGCAAGCGCTGGCGGCCCGGTTTGCAGCCAAGGAGGCCCTTCTGAAGGCATTGGGGACCGGCTTCGCCGGCGGCTTCTCGCTCACGGAAATCGAAGTGACGAGGAGCGACGACGGGCAGACGGGGCTGCGGCTGGGGGCGCGCGTGGCGGCTCGGGCCGGCGAGCGCGGCGTACGACGCGTTCACTTGAGCATCAGCCACCAACCTGGGCTCGCCGCGGCCGTCGTCGTGCTCGAAGGCTAGCGGCGAATCGGCGCGCCACCAAGTCACGCGCCCACCGCCACTGCATTCGGCGCCACTCGTCCGCCGGCAGGTTGTCGCTCCCGTGTTGCGCGCGCAGCCAGTCGAGGAGATGCCCGACGGGTGGGAACCAGCCGTTCCGGGCGGCGAGCAGTTCCAGAAGTCGCCGCGTCTCTGAGTTGGCCTTGCCAGCGCAGCTGAACCCCTTCCCAAAATGGGTGGCGATGATGCAAACGCCACCTTCGGCTTCGAGCCGTCGCTGGTTCTCGGGTCGGAGCAAGTGGTTGAACTCCTCCGCATCCTCGGCGTCTGTGGCGGAGAACCACCAGCGTACGTGCGGCCGGCCCGGGTCCCTGTAGGGCATGGACGGATTTACATGCAGCAGGTTGATCTCCGAGAACGTCAGGTTCCGGACGTACTCGATCTGCTCGCTGCACAGATCGCCCCACCAAAAGGGCGACCCCGGACAATGCCCCTGATAAAAGTCCGGCGCTTGTCGGAAGGCGAGGCGATACAGCAACCGTAACGCGGGATCGTCGAGCCGCCGCACGCCCCAGTAGAGGTTGTCGCGATTGAACGAGTGGTTCGCGTGCACCCGCGGCGGCGCGCCGAAGACACGGCAGAAGCGCTCTAGCGCCCGTGCCGTCCGCTCCCGCGTACTGCTTTCCATTGTCGCGCCGTGGAAAGCGATCTCGAAGCCGCGGGCGTGCAGGTCGACCACGAACGCGTGGTACTGCGGGTCGTCCAGCGTCTCTGAGAGCGAGAAGTTCCGGCTCCCTTCCTCACAACGCAGCGGCCACACTGTCTTCGTCGTCCGCATCCCCAGCGATTCCAACAGTCTGTAGATCGGCTGGACGTTCTCGACCGTCGCGACGTCGGTGTCGTCGATCACGGTGAACGCGAAGCGCGCGCCGCCGGGAAACGGATGATGAGTGGGAGTCATCGGTTCGCTCAGGCCTGCCGGAGCGCGAAGAGCCCGACGTCGCGTGCGTGGCGGTCCACGACACTGGTGACATCGAGCGGCACGAAACCAGCGCCATTGAGCGGTCCGGCGACCTCATGGAGGAACTGCTGGAACGGCGTGTTGCGGGGCGTGCTCGCCCACTCCAGGCCGGCAGGCGGGTTGGGCTGAGCCGCGAGCCATGAGACGAACGCATACTCCACGCGACGCTGGAACACGCGGCACGACATGACGAACGATGTGATGGTATTGTCCGCGGTCACCAGGCAAGCCAAGACTTCGCCGTGGCTCCCCGTGCGGTCGGCGAGCGTGGCACTCAGGAGCCGGCCACCTCCATCGAGAATCGCGCAGACCTCCTCGTCCGTCACGCGGCGGCCGTTGAGATTGAACTGGTTCGTCTTATTGATGAGCTGCACCGCTCGGGTGCGGTCGCCACGGCTCCGGTCGTGGATCGTGAGCGTCATCTTGAGATCTTGGAGGAATCGAGTCAGGTCGGCACCCTGGAGGTCGTTCGCGATCATCCCGTCGAGACGACGCCGATACATGTCCGTCCGCTCGCGATCCTCCGCGGTGATCACACGGTGCGGAAACAGGCTCGCCAGCTCGTCCAGGAACGCGACGAGCTCGTCATCGTGGTGCGGGAACGTCACGCAGCGTACGCCGGGGAGCGCGAGCGAGACCTCCGCCACCTCGACCGGGTTGTCGTCAACGAACACAAACGAGTCGAGGCTGAGGTTGAGTCGCTGCGCGAGCTCGCCGATCTGAGCAGATTTAGCGTGGTAGCTGGCGATGATCGCGACGAAGTCGTCCTCACGCAGCAGCAAGCGCCCCGAGCGAAATGGCGCCACCACGACGTCGGGATCGTTGCGACTCACGGCCGCGAGGACGGTGCCCTCGCGCCGCAGCCGGCGCAACAAGCTCTGATAGACGAAGTGCCGGTATCCACGACCCGAAGGCTCGCCGGCAATGCCCTCCGGTCCCTCCTCGGCGATCAATCCGCTCCACAGGACGTTGTCCAGATCGGTCACCAAAACTTTTTTGGGCTCGGCCCTCGGCGCGGCGGCGGCGTCGACCACCGCCTCCGCCACCCGGCCGATCCAGGTCCCCCCGACGGGGCAACCGCTGGAGAGATAGCCGCCGAGCGCGAACGCATCTGCCGGCAGCAGGCGCGCGCCGAGCCCGAGCGCCAGGCTTTCGAGCGAGCGGGCGAACGCGGCGCCACGGGACGGGTCGGGAAAGAGGGGTGGCAGCGGGGCCGGGAGGTACAGCAAACACGCCTGGGCGCGGCGGGCCAGCAGGCTTGCCGTCTCGGCTGCGCGCGCTTCTAGGGTCTCCTGATCGACAGACTCCGGCACGCCCGATCGCCAGTCGGCTTCCGGCGCGAAATCCCACGGCATCAGCAGAAACACTTCGGTGACCGTGGGATCCGCGTCTCGTCGCAGCGCTTGGGCGAGGGTGTTGAACGGAAGAAAGCGCACGTCGGCCGCGCGGCCGCGCCGGGCCGCCGCCGCTCGTACATACAGCGCGAACGGCTCCGCGGTCCCCGAGAGCGCAAACAGGAAGGCGAGGGGCTCGCCGCCCTGGAACGTGCTCACCAGGCGCTGGGCCTCGAGGAAATTCACGGCAAGGCTCGACCCTGGAGATAGCGACGAATCGCGGCGTACGATGTCAGTTGGATCTGGTCGGCGAGGTCGATCGAGACGCCGAATTCGCCCTCGATCGCCAGCATGAGTGAGACGTGCGCCAGCGAGTCCCAGCTCTCTACCCCGAGTTGCCGAGCCTCGGTCACATCGGCATCGGGAGGGAGTTCCAGCGTGGCACGCACGATCTCCTGGAGCCTGGATTCGGCTGCGTCGGTCATCGTCGCCCGCATCTCAAAACACTTCGTCCGCCGCGCTGTCACCGCGGGCCAGCCACCAGGACGCGAGATCGCGCGGCCACCGTGCGGACGCGCTTACATCACGAAGGAAAAAATGCACGTTGCCGGGGAGCGGAAGGTACGATCGCCGCGAGAGCAGCCGCGCCAGCGCGCGATGGCTGGTCGTGCAAAGCACCGCATCAGCCCCCGCTGACCGCGCTACTCGCTCAACGCCCGCAAGTACTGCCAAGCCCACGTCGGTGTGCCCCGGGGCAAACACGATATCGGAGATCGTGGCCACATGAGCGCCGCGCAGGCGCGGGTCGCTCATCGCCTTCGGCCGGAGCAGTGCCGCGACGCCGACCAGCCGCTGACCGTCGCGTGCGGTGATGAACGAGTACCGGTTCTCCGCCGCCCCCCCTTCGGCCGCGTCGGCGCCGTAGCGCCAGCGGAGATACATCCCGTCGCGCACGGGACTCGCGGCCATGGCCCCTCGCGCGTCGTGCCACAACTCGTCCAACTCGTCCCGGCTGGGCAGGTCGACCGCGCATGCTGTCGTGAGCCAAGAAGGAGCACGTCCCCTGGCTCCCGCGGCGACGTCCAGGGCGAGACCCACTACACCACCCGCCAGGCGCGCCACTCCCGCGCGTTGCGCCACGCGTACGCCGGCCGTCAGCCATCGCGGCAAGCCCAGCCCCAGCTCCGCGGCATCCAGGCGCCGTGCCAGACTCGCGAGCCGGAGCGGGCGTACGAAGTTCGTGACCGCGCCAAGATCAGTGTAGCCCAGGGCGCTGAAGAGCCGGCGCGCCGCAGGTGCCACCACTAGCGCCGTCGTCCGGGTTAACTGGGTCGCGAGCTCTTTCCCGACGAGAAAACCGATCGGCCCCCTACGGTATTCGGGCAGCACCATGAGGCCTTTGACCCAATAGGCCGGGTGCTCGGCCACGCCGTCCCACAAGCGGTGTGGGATCGAGCCGCAGTAGCCTATGACCCGACTTCCCTCGAGGACGATCGCGGTTGGCGGTACCTCCCCGGGCGCAGCCCCATTCTCCGCCGCCGCCTTGCGCCAGCCGGCCAGGACCACTTCCGCAGTCAAGTTCTCACCCCAGGCTGCCCGGAAGAAGGCGGCGACAGAATCGGCGTGCTCGTCCGTCGCCAGGGTCGCCAAAACCCGGCTCACCGCTGTCAGGCTCGCCTCCCCACGCTGGAGTCGAGCCACTGCTTCGCAAGGATTGTGCGCAAATGCCCGGCTAGGAGTTGTGGCGGCGGTCCACCGAGCGACAGGTCAGGTGTTGCGCGCGCGCGACGGGTTCAAAGCCGCAGCGTAACGCTGTGCCCTGCTAGCTCACGAACCCGACGGCCAAGGATGTGCTGCGTATCGCGCGGACTTGGATCCGGCTCGCGGTTTCGTCCACCACCCTGCTCACATCCTCGATCATGCCGTAATCGTGCCATATCACAAGACCGCCCTGTCGCACGGAACCGAGAGCCCGCAGGGTGTCGCTCATGACGTAATCGTAGGAGTGACAGCCGTCGATGAACACCATATCGAACGGGACGCCCAAGGCGCTCCAATCAAGGGCCGCCGAATCGCCGTATACTTGGCGGACCCTGGGCGCGTAGGGCGTATCCCGGTATTTCAGTCCTGATGGAAGGACGGAGGTGGCGTTCATCGCGTGGTGGGGCACCTTCAGCGCCAGACCGCGGTTCCAGTCTGCGGGAAGGTCGACGGTGGTTACCAGTCCGTCGGCCGGGGCATTGGCCGCGAGATTCAGCGCCGTTCTTCCATCGAACGTCCCGATCTCGAGTATGCGCTTGGCACCGGTTGACCGCACAATCGCGCACAGCACTGCCATCTCGTGCGGCGTGACCGAAGTTTCCGCGTCCCCACCGAGTGGCTTGACCAATACGATCTCGGCTTCCTCGATGCGGGGAAATGCCTGTGTTATGTCGACTCTCGGCAACCGACCGAACGTCCAGCTGCCCACGGTGTGGTAGGCGAGAGGGTCTCCAAGCATCGCGCGAACGGGGAGCATCCGCCTTGATAGCAAGCGCAGCGCGCGCCCCGGATGCTGAATGAAACGCGGTATGTTGCGACCGATGCTTCGAAGGACGGCCATCACGCGCGGAAGCAGTGCAAGCTCGATGCCAGACGTCACAGCAACAATACCTGGACCACCTTCGTATCCGATCCCGAGGCGCCGGCCGCGTCCGTCACCGTTACGGTGACCGTGAAGTTCGTTAGCAGAAGAACGACATACGTGTGGCTCACTGTGAACGAGCCCTGGCTCGTCCTGCTGCCCGTACTCGTCGACCCGTCGCCCCAGTTGATCGTGTACGACCACGGCCCATTGCCGTTGGCGTCGGTGAAGCTGACGCTGGTCGAGTAAAGCACGCCGGTCACCGCTGTCTCGTCCGGCCCGGCGTTGACAACCGGCGCACTGTTGGGCGTGGTACAGGTGACCGTGAACGTCGTCGTGGCGGTGCCGCCCGACGGCACGCTCACCGTGCGCGACGTCCCGCCGCTCACCGTGCAGTTCGTGGCGACCCCGGAGATCGCGACCGTGTGGTTGCCAGCCGTCAGGTTCGTGTAGCTCACACTGGCGTTGATCCCGATCGTCTGGGCCGAGCCCCCGTCCACCGTCACCGTGTAACCGTCGGGGTCGAGACTCGAGCCCGTCGTGCTCGTCGACACCGTCAGGTTTCCGGTCGAGGCCGTGACCGTCACGCTCGCCGTTTGCGTGACCGCCACGCCGGCGATCGTCGCTGAAACCGTCTTGGTTTCCGGAGTTGTGGAGCTTAGCGTGCCCGTCGCGACCCCGCTCGCGTTCGTCGGGCTTGCCGGCTGCGTCAGCGTGTTCCCCGAACCCGTCGCGGCGAGCACCACCGTCGCCCCGCTCACCGTGTTGCCGTTCGCGTCCCGCGCCGTCACCGTGAGCGTTGAGGTGCCACTCCCCGCCGTGATCGAGGTCGGCGAGGCCGTCACCGTCGACTGCGACGCCGACACTGGGCCCGCCGTCACCGTCACCGTCGCCGTCTGCGTGACCGTGACCCCGCTGATGGTTGCCGAGACCGTCTTCGACCCTGCGACCGTCGAGCTCAAGCTGCCTGTTGCGACACCACTGGCATTGGTCGGGGCCGGCTGGGTCAACGTGTTCCCTGAGCCGGTCGCCGACAGCACTACCGTTGCGCCGCTGATCGGATTTCCGCTCGCGTCCCGCGCTGTCACCGTGATCGTTGAGGTGCCACTCCCTGCCGTAATCGATGTCGGTGACGCCACTACGCTCGATTGTGACGCCGAGACCGACCCGGTCGTGACCGTCACGGTCGCGGTCTGGGTTACCGCCACACCGCTGATGGTAGCCGACACGGTCTTAGT
>QHUE01000252.1 GCA_003221825.1 Gemmatimonadota bacterium | reverse complement strand
TTCGTCGTCAACGGCGCGAGCGTAATCCAGCCAAGCTCATTCAGCGACCACGCTTCCATCCGCGCGGGGCTTAGCGGCGAGGTGAAGCTCCCTGAGCTCATGAGCCCCCACTGGCCGATCCCCTCGGTTGGCCCGTCAGTGTCGTACAGATCGGGCAGACCGAAGCCGTGCCCCGTTTCGTGCGCCACCGTCCCGATCGGCATGATCTGCGACGTCGTACACGAGTTCGCCCCGCCCACCCCGGGCTGCAGGATGTAGTCGCTGATCTTGACCTTCTGACCCGGATGACCGGGCCAGTCATCCTGGGTCGTATCTGCCGGCAGCGCAAAACGGTGCGCCCACAAATGATTTTGCGGCGCGCTCGACGGCCCGCACTCCCCGCCCATCGCCTCGTGCATGAAGAGCACCAGAGGGACGAAGCCGGTCGCGGGGTCGACGTACTGGGAAAAGTCGATCGTGGGGTCCAGCTTCGCGATCGCCTGCTTCAGCGCCGATTGCATCCGGCGGATTGCGACATCGTCGAAGAGCCCGTTACAGTTGCTCGACCCGAACGGATTCCCCGCGACGCAATCTGGGTTCGTACCACCGGTATAGTAAACCTCGTTGCTGTCGAGGGTGGCGTACCCGTACGTTTTGCCCTGAATGTCGAACACTCCGTTCGACATCTGCTGATAGAACGAACGGTAGGTGTACGGCCGTCCCGCGCCCGCGCCCGCCGGCGTAGCACCAAACAGCACGTCGTCGTAATTGGCGGCGACGAACGTCGGCGCGGGCGAGTCTTTAAACCGGAAGAGGATCGCAGGGACCTTGAGCACGCCGCTGATCTGTGTCGCCGAAGGCCCCGGACCCGCGGCTTGACTGAGTGGCGCGCCGCCCGTGATCGGCGCGGCGAGCTCGGCGAAACGTCCTGCGGCGCGCAGGCGTGCGCGCAGCGCGCGGACCTCGCGGCCTTTCTTGCGCCACACGCCATCCCGCCGGAAGTCAAATCCCGGGATTTCCCAACGCGGATGCCGCTGATCTTGCGCGACGGCGACATGCGGAGACAACGAGCACAACAGGGCTGTCACGCCCAGGAATCGGACAAAGGATGGCACCACCTAGAACCTCCGGAAGCAACGGCCTACCGTCTCGCGAGTTCCGCAATCTAGGCTATCACGCAGGAGCCTCGAAAGGCTGTGGGGAGTCTCACAAGAGCCTTGCGATTTTCGGTGAGCCGGGCTAAGCTGTACCACCGCTTACTCATAGAGATTCGAGGCTTCGTGCGCACAGAGACCCTGCAGCACATCGCGCTGTTCGACAAGTGCAAGAACTTCACCCGGGCGCGCGAGGTCCAGGCTGCGGGCCTGTATCCGTACTTCAAACCCATCTCCCGCTCCGAAGACACGGTCGTCGTCATCGAAGGCCAAGAGCGGATCATGATGGGGTCGAACAACTATCTCGGCCTCACGCATCACCCCGAGGTCCTGGCAGCCGCGCGGGCGGCCCTCGAGCGGTACGGCTCGGGCTGCACCGGCAGCCGCTTCCTCAACGGCACGCTCGATCTCCACGAACAGCTCGAGACCGAGTTGGCCGAGTTCTTCGGCAAGGAATCCTGTCTCGTCTTCTCGACCGGATATCAGGCGAACCTCGGCGTGATTTCCGGGCTCGTCGGCCGCACCGACGTGGTATTCCTCGACAAGCTCGACCACGCGTCGATCGTCGACGGCGCCAAGATGTCGCACGGCGAGACGATGCGGTTCAATCACGGCGACCTGGCCGGCCTCGAGCGCAAGCTGCAGCGGCTGCCCGAAGGCACCGGCACGATGGTCATCGTGGACGGCATCTATTCAATGGAAGGCGACATCGCCGATGTGCCCGGCCTGCTGCGGATTTGCCAGAAATACGGCGCCGCGCTCGCCATCGACGATGCGCACTCGGTGGGCGTGCTCGGCCCGAACGGCGAGGGGACGGCGGCCCATTTCGACCTCGTGGACGAGGTCGACTTGATCGTGGGCACGTTCTCGAAGTCGCTCGCGTCGATCGGGGGCTTTGCGGTGGGGTCGGAGAACGTCATCCACTACCTGCGGCACCACTCCCGGCCTCTGATCTTCACCGCCGCCCTGCCGCCCTCCAACACGGCCGGCGTGCTCGCCGCGCTGCACGTCCTGCAGCGCGAGCCGGAGCGGCGTGAGCAGCTGTGGCGCAATACGCGGCGCCTCCAGGACGGGATGCGCGCCCTCGGCTTCGACATCGGCCCCACGGAGACACCCATCATCCCCGTGCTCATTGGGCCGCTCGAGAAGACGTTCCTCTTCTGGCGCAAGCTGTTCGACGCCGGGGTGTTCACGAACCCGGTGGTCCCGCCCGCGGTGCCGCCGTCACAGTGCCGCCTGCGCACCAGCCTGATGGCGACCCACACGGCCGATCAGATCGACCTCGCCCTCGAGGTGTTCGGCCGCCTCGGAAAAGAGCTGGGGGTCATCTGACCGCAGTGGAGGTCACGCCCGTCCCCGCGGGGGGCGGGCGGGATCTCGATCGCTTCATCGCCTTTCCGTACGACCACTATCGCGACGATCCGTTGTGGGTGCCACAGCTGCGCCGCGACATGCGCACGCTTTTGACACCCGCCAAGAATCCCTTCTTCCAGCACGCTGAGGCGCAATACTGGACGGCCCGACGGTCCGATGGTCGGACGGTCGGACGGATCGCCGCGATCAAGAATGACATGCATAACCAGGAACACAACGACAAAGTCGGCTTCTACGGCTTCTTTGAATCGATCGACGACCAGCGGGTCGCGAATGCCCTGTGGAATACAGCGGGCGCGTGGTTGAAGCAGCGCGGCTTCGACACCATGCGGGGACCCATGAGCCCTTCGATCAACGATGAGTGCGGCCTCTTGATCAAAAACAACGGGATGCCGCCGTCGTTAATGATGCCGTACAACCCCCCCTACTACGAGGCACTGCACGAGCGGTACGGTTTCACGAAAGCGAAAGACCTGCTCGCCTTTGAAGGTGGCGGCTCGGCGAAGCCACCGGAGCGATTCCGGCGCCTGGCCCAGCGCGTGGCGCAACGCGCGGGAATCACGCTGCGCCCGCTGAACAAGAAACGGTTCGCCGCAGAGGTCGAGCTCGTGAAGGCGCTGTACAA
>QHUE01000251.1 GCA_003221825.1 Gemmatimonadota bacterium | reverse complement strand
CGTTCTCAAACGCGGGTGAGCTCAAGGCCTGGGGCTTCGAAACATCGGTTGGATGGAAAGGAGCGACCCGGGGGCTGCGGTATGCGGCACGGCTATCGCTCAGCGATGCCCAGAACAAGGTCGTGAACTCTGGCGGCCAGGACACCTATGTCCTGGGTTACAACGTCATACGCCAGGGCTATCCGGTGAACACGTATTTCGGCTACGTGTTCGACGGGCTGATCCGCACCCAGGCCGAGCTCGACGCGTATAAACTGCTCGGCGGCGTTCCCAGCGACATCGGCATCGGCGACGCGCGGTTCAAGGACCTCAACGGCGATGGCAAGATCAGCCTGTACGGGGACAGCCCCGGTCAGGATGGTGATGTCGTCAATCTGGGGAATCAGGCGCCGCGCTACACCTACGGGCTAAACCTGGACGCCGGATGGAAGCGGTTTGATTTCAGCGTGTTCTTCCAGGGGGTGGGCAAGCGGACGCTGTTCCGGGAGGGTGACTACCGGATGCCGTGGAGTGATTGGTGGAGGCAGCCGCCGCTGTTCTACTACAACCAAACCTGGAATGAGGATCGCCCCAACGCGCCCTATCCGCGCCTCTCGCACGGCGACATCCGATTCTGGAATTACCAGCCGTCGACGTTGCAGGCGATCAATGGGGCCTACGTGCGGTTGAAGAATCTCCAGATCGGGTTCTCCCTCCCGGAGCGTCTGATCGCGCGGGCTCGCATGACGCATGCACGAATCTATTTCAGTGGGTTTGACCTGTGGGAGAAGCATCATGTGAAGGGCGGGTGGGATCCCGAGTCGATCGCGAACGGCTTCAACTACCCGTTCCAGCGGCTGTACTCCTTCGGCCTGGACATCACCTTCTAATGGGGCGCCCATCCATGAAACGGCTCACTGTTACATGCACCGGCGCCCTCCTCATGCTGGCGCTGGGCTGCAAAGGCCTCGACCTCGGTCCGAAGGATCAGGTTTCGGACGCGTCATTCTGGAAGACACCCGACCAGTTTAGGCTAGCCGCCAACGATTTCTACTTCGCGCTGCGCGGCCCTGACCAAGGGGGGGGTGCACGCGGTACCTACGTCGAGCTCAATTCAGACATCGCCACCGGCAGCGGGAGCTCGGAGATGTCATCGATGAGCAACGGGTCGTATCTGCCACAGGCGAATTCCGATCTGTGGACCAATGCATACGCGGGCATCCGGGCGACCAATTATCTGCTCGATAAGGCCGCGCAATCGGGGTTGGGATCGCAGATCGATCGGTGGGTTGGAGAGGCGCTGTTTTTCCGCGCGTATAATTACTGGAACCTGGTGAGGACGTACGGCGGCGTGCCGCTGATCACCAAAGTGCTCGACGTGACCTCGCCAGAGGTGTACGCGGCGCGATCCACGCAGCAAGAAGTTATCGATTTCATCATTGCCGACCTCGACAACGCCATCCCGAAGCTCCTCAAGCAGAGCCAGCTCAGCGCCGCAGAGATGGGTCGGGTGACACAGGGCGCGGCGCTCGCGCTGAAAGCGCGGGCGGCGCTGTACCAGGGCACATGGCTCAAGTACCACGCTGAAGGCAGCCCCACGGTGATGATCGCGGACGCAATCGCTGCCGCGGAGCAACTCATTGCGTCGAATGAATACGACCTGTACCGCGACCACGGCACAGACAGCGCTTACAAGTTCCTGTTCATCCTGCAGGGCGATGATAGCAAGGAAGTGATCCTGGCCAGACGGTATTACGCGGGTCGCGCCACCCACAACTGGACCAGAGAGCTGTGGTTCAATTACATGATTCCCACGAAGAAGCTGGCGGATATGTACCTGTGCAAGGATGGCCTACCGATTACGATCTCGCCTCAGTTTCAGGGATATGATTCGCTCGAGACAACTGAATTTCAAAACCGGGACCCCAGAATGGCCCAGACGTTCATCGTCCCCGGCAGCACTGTCCACCAGGAGAATGGGTTCAACCCGGTCATTCCAGGCTTCTCGGGCACGAACGCCACTCGCACCGGCTACATGCTGCGCAAGTTCTTGGACGAAAGTGACGATGCGGCGCACTTTGTCGGCCAGTACGATTTCAAGGAGTTTCGTTACGGGGAAGTGCTGCTGATCCTCGCCGAGGCGCTGTTTGAGCGGGACGGGACAATCTCCGATGGCGACCTGAACCGGACGATCAAGCCGTTGCGCGACCGGGTTGGCATGCCGGCGCTCACCAATGGTTTGGTGAGCACCAATGGGCTCGACATGCTGACGGAGATCCGGCGCGAGCGGACGGTGGAATTGGCGTTCGAAGGATTCCGGCGGGACGATCTGCGGCGCTGGAAGACGGCCGAAACCGAGATGCCTCAAGCGCTGCGCGGCGTAAAATTCGTCGGCACGGAATACCAGCAACGGGATCCCGGCCTGGTGATCGGTACGGATATCCAGGTCGACGCGGGCGGTTTCGTCGTTTCGGAGGCGGCGGCCTCACGCCAATTCGTCGTCCCGAAGCACTACCTCGACCCGATCCCGTTGCAGCAGATTCAATTGTCAAAGGGCACGCTCATGCAAAACCCGGGCTGGTGATGCGCAGGATTCTGGCAGCCTGCTTTCTCTGCTGCCTACTTTCCACCGCCGTTCGCGGCCAGGTGCCTCAGCGCCTGTCCCTGGATTCGGTCAAGGCTTCGCAGCGCGGGTCATTGGATCCCGGCAAGGTCCCGCACCCGCGGCCCCATTTTGAGCCGGAATACACGTTCGATACGCCGACCGATCCAGGGAGGTGGACCCAGCAACGCAAGGGCCTGAACGTTTCGTTCGCGTCAACCGATCACGCGTATCTGCGCAGCGAAGTCCCGGATCTGCCGCAGCAGTCCCAGGTATGGGACGCCACGGGGTGGAGAGGGGAACGGTTGAATGGCGAGCTCGTGATCTGGTCGCCCGACACCTTGCAACAGATCCGTCTGGCCGCGAGTGATCTCGTCAGCGCGAAGGGCGACACGCTGCGCGGCAGCAACCTGCATCTGTATCTCGTCCGTTATGTCGTCTCCAATTATCCCTACAGCGCCAACGCCGTGAGCTGCGGCGCCACCGATTCGAACCCGCCCTATCTGATGCCGGACCGGCTGGAGCCTGCGGAGCGGTTCGACTTGCCGGCGAACTCGGTGCGGCCGATCTGGGTGTCGCTCGACATTCCGCCCGGCACGCCACCGGGACGCTACCAGGGGACCATCGACGTCGCCGCCGCGCAGGGCCGCGTGACGTTGCGCACGCAGATCACCGTGCAACCGCAGACGCTCCCACCGCCGCACGATTGGAAGTTCCGCCTGGACCTGTGGCAGAATCCCTGGGTGGTCGCGTGGTACTATCACGTCGAGCCATGGTCCGCCGAGCACAAGGCGCTGCTGCAACAACATCTCGCGCTGTACGCGAACGCGGGCGGGACATTCATCACGACCTATGCGGTGCATTCCCCCTGGTCCGACAATTCGTACATGATCGAGGGGTCCATGATC
>QHUE01000091.1 GCA_003221825.1 Gemmatimonadota bacterium | reverse complement strand
AGAGCCCCGACAGTCCCAGCAGGAGGAGAAGCGAGAGGGGCGCGAGCCGCCGCGCCCCTCTCTGATCAACTTCGTTGTGCGACGCTTCCGGCAATCAGTATCCCGTGTTCTGGACCAGTTTCGGATTCGCGTCGATCTGCGACTGCGGAATGGGCATCAGCGTGAGATACGGCTGCCCCGCGGTCTTGAACTGCCACGCCGCGGTGTACTGGCCGAACCGAATGAGATCCTGCCGGCGCTTCCCCTCGAACGTCAGCTCGAACAGGCGCTCCCGCAGGATGACGGGAAGCGTGACCGAACTCAATGTGTCGGTCGTGAACGACCGCGCGCGCACCGTCCGTAGCAATGCGAGCGGCGCCGGGGCCCCCGTCGCGCCGTTGAGCTCCGCTTCCGCCTTGATCAGGTACATCTCCGCCAGGCGGAAATAGGCGAAGTCGTTGCCGTTGTTCTGCGCCACGTGGTTCGGATCGTACGGCCACTTATAGATGCGAACCCCCTCGCCTTCCGTAGCCGCGCGCACATCGGCGATGGTGGGCGTGAACACCAGCCGCGGCGCCCCTTTTGCGCAACCCGGCCGGATGCACACCGTGTCACCCGTCTCGACATTGAACTGCGGGCCGACCAGGAAGATGCTCTTGCGCCTGTCGTTCAAGGTGTCGAACGCTTGGTACGTCTGAGCGAGTGTGGCGAAGCCGTTCCACGGGGTTGTCGAGAACTGGTTGTAGTGCAGCGTCGTCTGCAGGAACGGGAAGCCGAGCCCATCGCGCGGGGCGAATTTGACGACGAAGATGTTTTCCGGGGACAGATTGTTATCGGCCCGGAAGTTCTTCACGAAGGTATCCGCCAGCTGGTAGACGCCGGACAGGATCGTGCTGTCGGCGCGATCCTTCGCCGCTTGGCAGGCGCTCAGGCCTCCCGCCACGGTGATTCCCGTGCACGAGTTATACGCAACGGCGCTGAACTGGCCGGCGTCCTTGGTGAATACGCCGGCATTGACGTACATGCTCGCGAGTATGGCGTCGACCGCGCCCTTCGTGAAGCGGCCGTTGTTCGCCGCATCCCGCGTCCTGGGCAGGTCGGCCCGGGCGGCCAGCAGCTCCGCTTCAATGAACTTGAAGACGGAGTCGCGTGATACGCGGTCGCGCTGCGCGACGTCCGTTGTCGTGACGACCGGGACGCCGCCGAACAGATCCATCAGCTGGTAGTAGTAGAACGCACGCAGCGCCCGCAGCTCGGCAATGACTCCCGCCTGCTTCACGGAGTCCATGATGATCCGGCTCTGCAGCGCGCTCAACGCGAGATTCGCGTTCGCGACCCCCGTAAAGCTGTTCACCCAGGCCGAATTGATGTCCTGGAGCGTCGACGGGCTGCCTGGGGTCCACCCTTGTTCGTGGATTTCCAGCCAGCGGCCGTTGTCGTACCAGTCCTGACCTCGCGTCGGCACCACCATTTCGTCGGTGCTGATTTCATTGAGGGCGTAGTACGCGCAGCAGTAGCCCGGGAACGCGCCCCGGAGCTGCGCATAGACGCCGGAGAGCCCGGCCAGCGCCTCCGCCTCATTGTTGAAGAACGTCCCCGGAGAGATGTCGCTCTTCGGAAGCTCATCCAGATTGGTGCACGCCTGCATTGATCCCAGCAGCAGCGCGGCGAGCCACGCTCCGCGGATCGATCTCTTCGACATGGTTCGCTTCATAGGTCCCGAGCTCCTCAGAACGTCAGGCGAAGGCCACCGGTCACGGTACGGGGCCGTGGATAGCTGAGATAATCGATCCCGCGCGACGCCAGACCGGAGCTGGCGTAGACTTCCGGATCGAGGCCCGAATAACCGGTCAGCAGCAGCAGATTGTCAGCCGATACGTACACCCGCGCGCTCTGCACCGAGCGGAGCATCGGCAGGTTGAGCGTATACTCCAGCGTGATGTTTTGCAGCCGCACGAAAGAGCCGTTCTCGATCCACAGTGACGAGAAGATGGCCGGTTCATGCAGCCCGATTCCGTCGGTCAGGGCGGGGCGGAGGAAGTTCTTGCCCTGCAGCGCATTCCCCTTGGTGGAGTAGACGAGCGCCGTATTGTTGAAGACGTCCTGTCCGACCGACGCCCGAATCAGGAAGCTCAGATCGAGCTTGCCAAAGGTGATCTGGTTGTGGAAACCGAGCGTGAAATCGGGATTGGCGTTCCCGATCACCTGGTAGTCCCCGGCGCCCGGTCCCGACCCATTGATTGTGCTGCCGTTGCTACAGTTTGACGCGGGCGTATTCGGGGTGCTGCACGCGAAGAGCTGCTTCCCGTTCGCATCCACGCCGAGGAACACCGGGCCGTAGAACGTCCCGAGGGGCAATCCGGGAGCGATGAGCTGCGAGACCTGGCCCGATTGGCCCTGACCGCTGACGCCGCCGGAAGTGATCGTCCCGCGGGATCCGAGGTTCGTCACCTTGTTGCGGGACGCCGCGAAGGTGATGCCGGCCCGCCAGGTCAACGACGGCCGCGAGATCGCGAGCGCATCGAGCGACAATTCCACGCCGCGATTGCGCAGCTTGCCGACGTTCTCGAGCCGCTCTTCCACGGCGGCCGGCTGCGGCACCTTGACGGACAGCAACAGATCGGACGTGTTCTTGATGTAGTATTCGACGCTTCCCGTCAGACGATTGCTCATCAGTCCGAAGTCGACGCCGAGGTCAAACTGCGCCGTCCGCTCCCACTTGAGGTCGGGATTGGGGTTCTGAATTCCTGCGACGCCGGTCTGCGGCGCGTCGCCCCAGGTGTACGTACCACCGCCGCCGGCGCCGAGCAACGCCAACGAGGAGTACGCCGGGATGCCGGGGTTGCCTTGCACGCCCCAACCGGCGCGCACGCGGAGGTCTGAGAACGGCGAGCTCTGCATGAAGCCCTCGTCGCTCATGTGCCACGAAGCGGAAATGCCCGGGAATGACGACCACTGGTGGCCCGCCGCGAATTTGGAGGAGCCGTCATACCGCAACGCGGCGGTGAGGAAGTACTTGTTCTTGTAGCCGAAGTTGGCGCGCGAAAAGAAGGAGACGAGCACGCTCTGCTACCAGGCGCGCAACCCCGCCGCCGAGCGCGTCGCCGATCGGACTCTCCTTCGGATAGTACGTCTGGCGCCCGCCGCTCGCATGGTCCAACCCCACCGTGACCTGACCGGTGAGCCCTCCCGCGATATCCAGCTCCGCGGTCGCGTTGCCGAGGGTGCGGGTTGTCTGGCCGATATCGATCAGCTGTTTTGCCAGCGCCACGGGATTACGCACCGAGCTGCCGCCGCCTTCGTAGAAATGCGTCCCGGTCGCGTCGGTGAAGGTGATCGGCTGGGTCGGATCGAAGATGGCGACGTTCTGGAACACCCCGCCTTCGAAGCCGCCCGTGTTGTCGAACGTCAGATACGTATTGTTGACGCGCGACGTCGTCACGTTGACGCCGAGCCGCAGCCGGTTGTCCAGCGCGCGATGCGTTCCGGCCAGCCTGCCCTGAATCCGCTGCAGCGTGCTCGAGAGCGCGACGCCGTCATCCTTCATGTAGTTGAGCGACGCCCGATAGCGCGTGTCCTCGGTGCCGCCGGAGAACGACAGGTTGTGGTTGTGCGTGACCCCCGTGCGCGTGACCGCCCGTTCCCAGTCCGTATTCGCGGTGCCGAGGACATACGGCTTGATCCCACCGAAGCCGCCGGACGAATCCGCAAAGCCGGTCGCGCACGCAGGACGTCCAGCACAGGCGGTCGAATCCGATCGCCACGTGACGAACTGGGGGTTCACGTAGGCCCGGTACTCGTCGCCATCGAGCACATCGAGACGCCGTGCCGGCGAGGACGCCGCGGCGTAGGAATCGTACTCGATGCTCGGCCCGCCGCCGCCCGTGCCCTTTTTCGTTTCGACCAGGATGACGCCGTTGGCGGCGCGGCTGCCGTAAATGGCGGTCGCCGAGGCGTCTTTGAGAACGGTGATCGAAGCGATGTCGGAGGGATTCAGCAGGTTGAGCGGATTGCGAGGCAGCGCCGGCGTCCCGACCACCCCGCTCATCCCCTGGGGTTCGGTCGCGACGTTATTGATCGGCACGCCGTCGATCACGTAGAGCGGATCGTTGCTGTTGCTGATCGAGCTGCCGCCGCGGATCAGAATCTGCGATCCCGCGCCGGGCTCGCCGTTGTTCAGCGTGATATCGACGCCCGCCGCGCGACCCGAGAGCATTTGCGTGACGTTGGTCGTCACGCCGACGTTGGCCTGCGCCGGATTGATGGTCGAGACCGATCCGGTGATGGCCTCGCGCCGCTGCGTCCCGTACCCCGTCACGACGACCGCTTCGAGGAGCGAGGCTTGCGGGGTAAGCGCGAACTGCGCTTCGGCGGTTCCGCCCGTTGTCACCGTGACGGACTGCCGCTGCGGCGCGTACCCGATTCGGGTCGCACGCACCAGCACGCTTCCCGCAGGAACGGACGCGAGCGTGTAGCTGCCGTCGTTACCACTGGCAGTCTGCAGCTGCGTGCCTTCGACTTGGATGATGACACCGGCGAGCGCCTGCCGTGTGGTGCTGTCGACGACCTGTCCTCTGACCGTGCCGGTGTTTTGCGCGGTGAGAGGGAATGCCGTGAGGGACAGCAGCGCGAAAACGGGAACTGCGTGTCGGACGAATCTCATCGCGTGGACCTCAAGAAGACAGTTATGCCATCCGAAATGCCGCCCCCGTGAGACCTTGTCAAGGGCGGTCAGGGGGCGGAGTATGTAGGCCCATGGTTCTGGCCTTTCTGCTGCTGATGCAGTCTGCACCTGCGCGGGACACCCCACCCGTCCTCGAATTCCCGACGCCCGGGCTCGACGATCCCGCGGCCTACGAGGGCTACACGGCCCGGTTGTATCGCGACTCCCGCGGCAACTCAGTCGAGATCTACATCGAAGGGAAAACAGGCCGCGTGGTGCACCTGTGGGCGGATGGGCTCAATGAAAGTATCGGTTTCACCGTTCGAGATTCGGGCGGTCGGGGCGGTCAAGAAGCAACTGCGGCGGTCGCGGCGGTCGCGTTCGGGGCAGGGTCAGCGACGGTGGGTGCGACCGGCGGTCGCGACGGTCGGGGCGCTCGGCGCTGGTTACGCTACTCGCTGACGGTGCAGGGCGGGCGGTCAACTCGGATCGGGCAGTTCCTCTTGGGCTCGATGCGCATCGAGCGCGATTTCGGATACGCGGGACGCGTGAGCGATTCGATCAACGCGCCGCCATTCGTGCCGCCGGAGTTCACCGCGCTCGCCCAGCGGCTCGGCGGGTCATATCCCAGCCGGTTGGCTCCGCTGCTGTCCCTGACACACAGCGGCTCGCGCTGGCGGGCGCAGGTCTATCAGCCGAGCCTCGATGCCCGGAACCACATGTGGCTCACGCTCAGCGGCGACACCAGGCGATCCCGCGCGCTGCTCTCCGGGCGTGTGCTGACCGTCCGGCCGCGCAGCGCCGAGCCGGTCGAGCTGCTGGTCGAACTCGCCACCGACGGCCCGGCCCTCGATCCCCTCGATCGCGATCAGATCTTCAACACCGCATTCCGACACTTCGCCGATTCCGCCAAGTCCCAGCGCGTGGAGCGCGAGATCCGCGGGTTCGAGCTGCTCAGCTCGCGCCAGAAGCTGATGGCGGGGTTGCCGACGTATGCGACGTACTTCGGCCGCGACATGCTGATGACCGCGCTGCTCATGGAGCCGGTCTGGTCCGATACGATGCCGGAATTCGTGATGGGCGCGGCGCTCGCCAAGCTCGCGCCCAGCGGCGAAGTCAGCCACGAGGAAGCGCTCGGCGGCCAGGCGATTCGCGAGAACGGCGCCGAGTTTCTCAGGACGGGCAACCGCGCGCTGCTCGGCAATCTCCAGGCGACGCGCGAGAACTACTGGATGGTGGACGACGACTTCCAGCTGCCGGTCGTCGCGGGCCATTACTTCGCCGCTGCCGGCGTGGCCGACGCGCGCAAGCGCGCATTCGTGCGGCGCTGGGGCGCGGCGCTCCGCAAGAATCTCGCGTTCGTCGCCCGGCGCGCGGCGCCCTACGCCCGCGCGCCGGTGGCGACGAACCTCGTGAGCTTCAAGCGCGACGCGGATGGCTGGTGCCATCCGGGGAGCTGGCGGGACAGCCGGGTCGGCTACGCGGGCGGGTGCCTCGCATTCGATGTGAACGTGGTGTGGGTGCCCGCGGCGCTCCGTGCCATCGGCACGATCGACAGCGCGCTGCGGGCGATGGGCGAGCCCGGGATCGATCGCGCCGCCGAGATCGCGCGCGCGGCGGAGGTGTGGCGCGGGACCGGGCGCCACTTCATGGTCGCGCTCGCGCCCGCCGAGGTCGAGACGCGCGTACGCGCCAAGCTCGCCGCGTTGCCCGAGCCGGAGCGCGCGCATTGGGATTCTGTGCTCGCAGGCGGCGGCTTTCCGGCCGACACGCTGCGTTTCCCGGCCGTGTCGCTCGACAGCGCGGGGCAGCCGATCCCGGTGATGAGCACCGATCCGGCGATGTGGCTGCTGCTCGAGCACCAGGACTCGGCACGCGAGGCTGAGTTACTCCGCCCGTTCCTGCTTCCGTATCCTGTCGGGCTCTTCATCGACGGCGTGGGACTGGCGGTTGCCAACGACGCCTACGCCACGCCCAAAGTGTGGGACATGTTCGAGCGCGATCTGTATCATTCCCCGCGCGTCGTGTGGGGCCGCGAAGTGAATGTGCTGCTCGCGGCGCTCGCGACGCGCAACCGCCCCGGCGCTGTGGATTCCGTCCGGGGCGTGGTCGACCGCTCCGGATTGCAGTACGCGGAGTTGTGGAGTTACAAGTTCGAAGGAGGAGCCCTGCGCGCGGTGCGCTACGGCTCGAGCTCAGACGTCCAGTTGTGGACGCTCACCGTCGCGTGGTTCGCCGTCGGCGCCAGCCTGTTCGCCTCCAACATCGGCAGCGAGCACCTGGTCGGGTTGGCGGGCACCGGTGCGGGGAGCGGGCTCGCGGTCGGCCACTTCGAGTGGCTCGCCTGTCTCATTCTGATGCTGCTCGGCTGGCTCTTCGTGCCGTATTACCTGAAGAGCGGCGTCTATACGATGCCGGAGTTTCTGGAGAAGCGGTACAACTCCGCAGCGCGGACGTATTTCACTTGGGTCTCGGTCATCGGCTACGTGTTGACGAAGATCAGCGTGACGCTGTATGCGGGCGGCGTCGTGATTCGTGCGGTCACGGGGTGGAATTTCTACACCGCGGCCATCGTCCTCATCGTCGTCACCGGCCTGTATACGATCTTCGGCGGACTGCGCGCCGTGGTCTACACGGAGGTGCTCCAGGCCATCGTGCTGATTCTCGGCTCGATTACCCTCATGGCCATCGGGCTCTCGCGCGTGGGCGGCATCTCGGCACTCCAGGCAACGGTGCCGGCCGGATTCTTCTCGATGTGGAAGCCGTCCAGCCACCCGGACTTCCCGTGGACCGGTATCATCTTCGGCGCGCCGATCCTGGGCATCTGGTACTGGTGTACCGATCAGCACATCGTGCAGCGCGTGCTCGCCGCGAAGAATATCAAAGAGGCGCGCACCGGAACGATCTTCGCCGGATATTTGAAGATTCTTCCCGTCTTCATTTTCGTGTTGCCCGGCATCGTGGCTCTGGCACTGTTCCCGGAAATACGCAACAATCCCGATTCCGCCTACCCCACGCTGGTGACGCGGCTTTTACCGGCGGGGATCAAGGGTCTGGTGCTAGCAGGGATGCTCGCGGCGCTGATGAGCTCCCTGGCCTCCGCCTTCAACGCGTGCTCCACGTTGCTGACGTGGGATGTCTATCGAAAAATGCGCCCCGCAGCCACCGAGGGGCAGCTCGTGCAAGTGGGCCGCATTTCCGCAGGTGTCATGGTGTTTCTGGGCTTGGCGTGGATTCCGTTCATGAAGTACGTCTCGTCGCAGATTTACATCTACCTGCAGAGTGTTCAGGCCTATATCGCCCCGCCGATCGCGGCCTGCTTCCTGCTTGGCCTGTTTTACCGCCGGCTGAACGGCGCCGGCGCGATTGCCTCGCTGCTGACGGGGCTCGTGCTCGGTCTGTTGCGCCTCATTCTCGAGCTCACGAACAAAGCGTCGGGCGGTGGTCTCACGCCCGGCACGCCGTGGCATTGGATTGCCACAATCAACTTCCTTCACTACGCGGTCTTGCTGTTCGTGATCTGCACCTTTGTGCTTTTCATCGTGAGCATGATGACGCCGCCGCCGCCTCGCGAGAAGACTGAAGGACTCACCTACGGCAAGTCGGAAGAGGGCGAGACGGCCGGCCAACGGAAGTTCGAGGTTGGGCTCTCCGTGCTGCTCGTGGCCCTGCTTGGTGTGCTGTGGATCGTGTTTGCCTAACAAACAAAGCGGGGACATGCAAAAGCTAGACGCAGCAGACGCACGGCGGGCAACGGTCTTGAGGTTGCGGGATTATCCCGTTGCCTCAAGACTGCGCGTCCGCCGCTGCGTCTACGCACCTAGTCTTTGCATGTCCGCGCTTTTCGTTGTCGTCGCATGCCGCCCGACGGGCCGTCCGACCGTCCGACCGTCGTACGATCCCGCGCACGACATCGGCTCGTTGTTCTCAGACGTCCAGCTCTCTGGAATCTTCCCCGACTCCAAGGAGTTCGTCGACGCGCGTCCTCGATCCGCGCCGGCGACGATCGAGGCGCGCTACGATTCCGCACGCCGCATGCCGGGCTTCGTGCTGCGGGCGTTTGTGGACCAGAACTTCATCCTGCCGCAGCCGGCCGGAAACGGCTACCACAGCGTCGCGACGCAAAGCATGGTGACGCACATCAACGCGCTCTGGCCGGTGCTCACCAGATCTCCGGACTCGAGCGATCCACGTTCCTCGCTCATCCCGCTTCCACGTCCGTACGTCGTTCCGGGCGGCCGCTTCCGCGAGATCTATTACTGGGACTCCTACTTCACGATGCTCGGCCTGGTGCAGAGCGGGCGCACCGACCTCGTGAAGAACATGCTGGACAACTTCGCGCACCTGATCACGACGGTCGGGCACATCCCGAACGGCAATCGCACCTACTATCTGAGCCGGAGCCAGCCGCCTTACTTCGCCGCGATGGTGAGCCTGTACGCGACGGCGGCCGACACGTCGCAAGCATTGCCCTATCTCGACGCACTCGAAACAGAGTACGCGTTCTGGATGGACGGCGCCGATCGACTGAAACCGGGCGAGTTCTATCGGCGGGTCGTGCGGATGCCGGACGGTGTCATCCTGAATCGCTACTGGGACGACCTCGCGGAGCCACGGCCCGAATCGTACCGGCCCGACGTCGAGATCGGGGAGACTCTGCCCGAGTCACTGCGCGCGAGTTTCTATCGCGAGGCACGGGCGACGGCGGAAAGCGGCTGGGATTTCTCGAGCCGCTGGATGCGCGATCCCAAGGATTTGCGGACGCTCGAGACGACACAGCTGATTCCCGTCGACCTCAACAGTCTCCTGTACCACGCCGAGCGCACGATCGCCGCACTGCGAGCTTTCCGGCATGCGGGCGGTGATGCCGAGGTCGCACGTCGCTTCAATCAGAAAGCGGAGCAGCGGCGGCAGGCGATCCTGTCGATGTACGAGAACGGCTTTTTCTACGACCGCCGCTGGCGCACGGGAGAGGCGGTGCGGGACCGGCTGACACTCGCCGCCGCTGCACCGCTTTATTTCGGGATCGCCACGCCCGATCAGGGACGGCACGTGGCGCTCCGTCTCGAGCAGGAATTCCTCGGTCCCGGGGGCTTCGTGACCACGAAGATCCCCACCGGACAGCAGTGGGACGCGCCCAACGGCTGGCCGCCACTCGAGTGGCTCGCGATCGAAGGAGTGCGGCGCTACGGCCGCGCCGACCTGGCCGATAAAGCCGCGAGCCGCTGGCTCGCGCTGATTCAGCGCACCTACAGCGCGACAGGGAGGATGATGGAGAAGTACGACGTCGTCAACACGAACAAGAAAGCAGGCGGAGGAGAGTACCCGACGCAGGATGGATTTGGCTGGACGAATGGAGTTGCGCTCGCGTTGTGTGCACAGCCCTCACAGGCTAGGACATGCAACGACTAGGCCACAGACGCAGCAGCGGTGAACCGTCTTGAGTCAACGGGACAATCCTTGCTAGGGTGGTCCCGTTAACCATTGCCTGAAGCCCGCGGTGCGTCTGTGGACTAGCTTTTGCATGTCCCCGCTTTTTTTAGAAGGCTTGATCCCACCGTTGCGACAACCGAATCGCTGAGCTTATCAGTCCCACCATACTGTAAGTCTGCACGAAGTTGCCCCACTGCTCCCGTGTCTTGGGATCGATGTGCTCGGCGAGCAGGCCGTGGCGGTTGCGACAGGCCAGCACGTATTCGAACATGCGGCGCGCCTCATCGCGCTCGCCGATCGACGCCAGCGCGTTGATGTACCAGAACGTGCACACCAGAAATGCGTTCGCCGGCGTGCCGAAATCGTCGGGGGTCGTGTAGCGGAACACGAAGTCGCCCCGTTTCAGCTGCTTCCCGATGGCGCGCACCGTCGCGACAAAACGCGGATCGTCGTCCGCGACGAAGAACAGCTCGTTCAGCTGCAGCAGGCTGGCATCGAGGGTATCGCCGTCGAACGTGGCGACGAACGTGCCCAGCTTCTCGTTCCACGCGCGGCGCGAAATCTCCTCGTGCAGCTCGCGGGCGCGCTGGCACCAGTAGCTGGCGCGGTCCTCGAGGCCGAGCTGCTTGGCGATGCGGCCCAACCGCTCGCACCCCACCCAGCACATCACGGCGGAGAACGTGTGCACGCGTGTGCTGCCCCGCAGCTCCCACAACCCTGCATCCGGCTGATCGAAGGAGCGGAACGCGCGCTCTCCCAGCGGCTCCAGCCGGCGGAACAGCGACTCATCGCCCTGCCGGATCAGCCGCCGGTCGTAGAACACGTGCGTGGCCGCGAGAATGGACGAGCCGTACACGTCGTGCTGCGATTGCTCCGCCGCCTGGTTGCCCACGCGCACCGGCCCGATGCCGCGGTAGCCCGCCAGCGACTCCACCACCCGTTCCGGCGGCAGCCGGTGACCCGTGACGGTGTACACCGGATCGAGCCGCCGGTCCGCGCCGTCGGCGACGACGTTGCGGATGAAGCCCAGGTACCGCTCCATCGTCTGCGTCGCGCCGAGGCGGTTCAAGGCATTCACGACGAAGTACGCGTCCCGCAGCCAGCAGAAGCGGTAGTCCCAGTTGCGGCTGCTGTCCGCCGCTTCGGGAATCGACGTCGTGACGGCGGCGATGATCGCGCCCGTGTCCTCGAAGACGTTGAGCTTCAGCGTGATCGCGGCGCGGATCACCGCGTCCTGCCACTCGAACGGAATGGCGAGCGAGCGCACCCAGTCGCGCCAATACGCCGTGGTCTCGGCCAGAAAGCGCGTACCCACGTCGTCGGCGCTGTCCTGCAGCGTTTCGTCCGGCCCGAGCACCAGAGTCACGGCGTCGTCGAGGAACAAGGGGTTCTCCTCGAGGATCGACGTGATGGGCGCGTCGCTCGTCAGCCGCAGGACGAGTCCGGTCCCGACGTAGCGGATGTGATTGCTGCCCGAGGTCGTGGCGGAGAGCGGCTGGCCGTAGTTCTGCGCCGGCCGCGCGCGCACGCGAATGCGCGGGTGCCCCGCGATGCGCCGGACGCGCCGCACCAGCATCATCGGGCAGAAGATCCGGCCGTGGTGCTCGAAGCGCGGCGCGAAATCGCTGATCTCGATCGCTGCGCCGGCGGAGTCCGTCATGCGCGTGATGAGGACCGGGGTGTTGTGCAGGTAGTGCTGCTCGGTCGTGACGCGGTCGAGCAGCTCGATCGTGAAGAAGCCGATGTCGTCGCGCTGTGCCCCCTCCGTCCGCGGCTTGAGCAGCGAGCAGAACATCGGATCGCCGTCGAAGCGGGGGAAGCAGGCCCAGGTGATCTCGCCCTCGGGATCGACGAGGGCGCCGATGGTCCCGTTGCCGATGAGGGCAAGGTCGAGAGAGGTCACGATGCCAGCCACTCCCGCACCGCGCGCACGTGCGGCAGGCGCCAGCGGGCGACCGTGCGGCCCGCCCCCACTTTGATCGAGTGGCCGCTCAGGCGGTTCACGGCCTCGAAGCCGTACTCGTCCGTGAGGTCGTCTCCGACGAAGACCGGCGTGCGCCCGCGAAAGGGCTCCTCGGCCATGAACTCCACCAAGGCGACGCCCTTGTCCTTCCCGGCGGGCTTCACTTCGACGATCCGCTTCCCGGGCTGGATGCAGAATTCGGCGCCGAGGGTGGGCGCCAGCGATCCGACGAGTCGGTGCGCGTACCCGCCGAGGCGCGGCGCGCGGCGGTAATGGAGGGCGAGCGACAGTCCCTTGTGTTCGAGCAGCAATCCGGCCCGGCCGGCGATCGCCTCCGCCAGGCGCGCGTGTGCCCAGTCCAGACGCGCGTGCGGAAAGTCGTGATGCGAGACGCGGCCGCGGGCGTCGCGCCGCTCGGTGCCGTGCTGGCCCGCCACCGGGAGACGGACGCCGTCGAGCAGGTCATCGATGTCGGCGAGCGCGCGGCCACTGATCAATGCCACGGCGCCTCCCGTCCTGTCGTGGAGGCGGGCGATCTGCGCGCGCAACGCGTCGTCGATACGGACGGCACCTGGCGGATCCGTGAAGTCGAGCAACGTCCCGTCGAGATCAAAGAAGTAAGCCCATGCATCGTGTGGCAGGGGGGGAGGTGCGTCGCGCCTCACAACGCGGCCCGGGCCACCGCGACCGCGCTGTGCGAGAGGCGTCCCCGCCGCCGCATGCCAGCGGCATCGCGCAGCATCCGGCCCGCCCAGCGGTACACGTTGAACTCCTTGATCAGCTCGCGCATGAGCCGCATCCGGGCGCGCTGCTCCTCTTTGGGCATCGTGAGCGCGAGCTGGAGCGCGGCGGCGCACTGGTCGGTGTCGTAGGGGTTTACGATGACCGCCTCGGGCAGCTCGCGCGCGGCTCCGGTAAACTGGCTCAGGATGAGCACGCCGGCGTTATCATCGCGCGCGGCGACGAACTCCTTCGCCACCAGGTTCATCCCATCGTGCAGGCTCGTCACGACGCACACATCGGCGCCGCGGTAGTACTCGTAGACGGACTCAGGCTCGTGGTGCTCGATTCTCAGGATGACGGCGGGGTGTGCCGCGTGCTTGAACCGCTCGTTGATGCGTGCCGCCAGCGCCTCGACCCGCGCCTGGTATTGCTGGTAGTGTTCGATGCGCGTGCGCGTCGGCGCCGCGAGCTGCACGAACGTGAACTTGCCCAGCCATTCGGGCTGCAGCTCGAACAGCCGCTCGATGGCACGCAGCCGCTCCTCCACGCCCTTGGTGTAGTCGAGTCGGTCCACTCCGATGCCGATGGCGTGCCCCTCGGGTAACCCGTGGCGCTGTCGCAGGGCGGCGCGGCATTGCTCGACGGACGCGGCCGTGGCGGCACGCGACGCCGGCCACTCGATCGAGATCGGGTAGCGTTTGACGGCCGTCAACTCGCCGCGGTAGGAGACGGTAAACATCTCGCGGTCGACGCGCGCCTCGATGAGGCGCTCGATCGTGTCCAGGAAATTGTTGCAATGGAACTGTGTGTGGAATCCGAGGATGCTGCTGCCCAGCAGGCCGTCGAGGACCTCTTCGCGCCACGGGCAGATTCCGAACGCCTCCGGGTTGGGCCACGGAATGTGCCAGAACGTGATGATGGTCGCCTCGGGCAGCGACTCGCGGATCAGGCGCGGCAGCAACGCGAAGTGATAGTCGTGCACCAGGACGATCGGGTCGTCCGAGCGGGCCTCGTCGGCCACCGCGCGCGCGAACAGGCGGTTGGCCGCGGCGTACTGCTCCCAGTCTGAGGTGCGGAATGTCGGGCGCACGTGCGCGATGTGACAGAGCGGCCACAGCCCCTCGTTGGCGAACCCGTAGTAGTAGCCCGCTTCCTGTTGCTCGGTCAGCCAGACGCGGCGCAGCTGATACGCGGGCGGCGCGGGGGGCGGCGGGACCGCGATGCGGTCGTGCGCGTCCACGACGTCGCGGTCGGCCGAGCCGCCGCCGTGCGCGATCCAGGTACCTGAGCACGCGCGCATGACGGGCTCGAGCGCGGTCACGAGGCCGCTCGCGGGGCGCCAAACCTTGATCTCGCCGTTCTGCCGCATGTGGATGTATGGCTCGCGGTTCGAGACCACGATCACCTCCTGCCCGCGCAGCTCTCCGCGCAGCAGGGTGCGCAGCGTGTCGGGCGTCCAGGCCACGTGGTCCTCATCGAGGCGTCGGGGCGCCGCCTCGAGGTCGCGGATCAGCGCTCGCAGGTCGCGCGCGATAGGGCGCAGCTCGGGGACGTACGGCTTGCCCGACGGTCGCAGCAGACCCTCGCCGCGCAGCAATGCGCGCAATCCCTGCACCCAGCCGCGCCAGGACAGCTGCGCGATCACCACGGTGATGAGCGCGACGGTGAGGCCGAGCCCGACAAAGAAGAGGAAGAGATAGTCGCGGGTCTCGCGGCTGCGGCGCGCGATGAAGCTCATGTCGTGCACCAGCACGAGCTTCCCGCCACCGACCAGCGGGCGCACCGAGATGAACACGGGACCGGTCGCGGTCTGCAGCAGATCGCCCGCCGGCTCGGTGAAGCGGCCCAAGTCGGAGCAGCGCACTTCCGCCGGCAATGTCGGGGTCGCGACAGGGTCGCCGGTCTCTGGGGGACAGAACGCGACGGCGAACAGGCGCTCGTCCTGCGTCAGGCGCGTGAAGAACTCCTGGATGCGGCTGCGGTCGCCGGTCCGAATCAGGGTATGGAGCGGATCGTCGACCGTAGTCGCAATCAGGTTGGCGCGCACCTCGAGGTCGCGGCTGAACCAGCGGAGCATGAGCCTGTCCACCAGCGGGAGGGCCGCGTAGGCGAAGATGCCGAGGGCGACCAGCAGCGGGACGACAAATCGCAGCGACAGTCGCATGGCACCTAGATACCCATGTGTCTCAATGAGTTCCGCCTGAGCCTCTAGCAACTCTCGCAGTTCGGAGCGACCGTTTCGGCCGGTGAGCATCGAGCTGAAACGGTCGCTTCGTTTGTTCGACGGCCTCGCCATGGTCGTCGGCATCATGGTGGGCTCGGGGATTTTTCGGACTCCGGGGGAGGTTGCGAACCAGCTCGGCCGCCCCGGGCTCACGTTCGTCGCGTGGGTGTTGGGTGGCGCGCTCGCGTTGCTCGGGGCGCTCGTGTTCGCCGAGCTGGCGACGCGGTATCCACGGGCGGGCGGCAAGTACGTGTACGCGCGCGAGGCATTCGGGCGCCGGGCGGGATTCGTCGTCGGGTGGGTGGAAGGGTTGGCGATCTACACCGCCGCGATCGCTGCCATCGGCGTCGCCGCGGCGGAGTTCAGCGCCCGGATCGCTGGATGGCCGGCCGAATGGACGCGCTGGATCGCGGTGGTGATCGTCGGATTGTTCATCTGCATCAATCTCCTGGGCATCAACTCCGGCCGCTGGGTTCAGAACGTCGTGACGGCGGCCAAGGTGCTGGCGCTCGGCGGCGTGGTCATCGCGGCGTTCGTCGCGGGACACGGTACCGGCTGGCACGGCGTCCTGCCGGGCGCACCTCAGGGTTGGCAGGTGGTCGCGGCACTGGCCGTCGCAGCACAGCCCGTGATGTGGTCGTACTACGGATCGGTGGACGCGGCGAAGATCGCGGAGGAGGTTGTGGAGCCCGAGCGTACCCTGCCGCGCATTTTCATCCTCGGCATCGCCGTCGTGACCGCCCTGTATCTCCTGCTCAATGCGGCGTTCCTGCACGTGTTGCCGTTCGAACAGGTGGCAGCGTCGAACCTCGTCGCGGGTGACGTGGCCATGGCCATCTTTGGCGCCAAGGGCGGCCTCATCATCGCGGTCCTCGCTCTGCTCGTCGTGCTCGCGTCCCTCAACGGCAACGTGTTCGTGACGCCCCGCGTGATCTTCGGTTTGTCACGGGACGGGCTGGGCCCCGCCGCGCTCATGCGCGTCAACCGCGGCGGCACGCCCTGGACGGCGATGGTGCTCGTGAGCGCCGTGTCGATGACGCTGGCGGCGACAGGCACATTCGCCCAGCTGCTTGCCCGGGCGATCGTGCTGATACTGGTGATCGATGGCCTGACCGTGGCATCACTGTTTAGACTGCGCGCGCGTGCGTCCTTCGCGCCGTTTCGCGTGCCGCTGTATCCATTGCTGCCGGCGGCGTTCATTGCCGTGTACGCGGCGCTCTTTGTCGGGGCGGTGATCGCCCAACCGAAGGTTGTATTGTTCGGTGTCGTCGTGCTGTTGGTGACCTGGGGGCTTAGCTGGATCCCGGTCGATAGAGGATCACGTTTGCCTTCTCAAGCGTGATCAACCCGCCACCGATCATCTCGCTCAGATCCGGCAGCAGCGCCTGAATCACCTCGTCGGTTTCGACCACTTCGATGATCATCGGAAGATCCATCGAGAGCCGGAGCACTTTGTCGGTGTGGAGCTTGCTGGACGCGCCGAATCCCGCGACTCCCCGCAGCACGGTCGCGCCGGCCAGGCCTCTACTGCGGAAGCGCTCGAGCAACGCTTCGTACAGGGGCTTGCCGTGATACTTGTCGCTTTCGCCGATAAAGACGCGCATCAGCGTGCGTTCGCCGCGGAATCGTTCGGTCATCGGAACCTCACAGGAGTTTGTCGCCGAGCGCCGTTCCAAAGACCACCGCGACGACGCAGCCCCCGATCGTTGCGCCCATGTAGAGGACGGCGCGAAGGTAATCGCCGTCGTGGAGCAGGGTGACGCTCTCGTAGCTGAACGTGCTCATCGTGGTGAAGGCACCGCAAAAGCCGATGGTGAGACCCGCCCGCAGGTCGGGCGAGATCACCACCGCGCCGGTTGCGATCCGCAGGATGAACCCGAGGAGCAGGGACCCGACGATGTTGACAGTCAGAGTACCCAGTGGGAAGCCGCTCGCCATGCGGCCGTGAATCCAACCTTCGAGGCCGTAGCGCGACAATGTTCCGGCGACACCGCCCAGGACGATGTAGAGGATAGTCAAAGAAAAGACTCCTGCCGTTGGTGGTTTCGGGTAGGAGTCATCAGCCCGTAGGGCGGTTAAAGGCGAACTCCATCGCCTGTTGGAGAATATAGCTTCTTGACGCTCGCTTGCCGCCCTCCATATACAATCGCGCGGTCCGATCGCAGCTCCTTTACAAAGGAGGCCTATCCATGCTCGCGCGATTTTCCCGCTTTCTCACCTTCACCGCTGTGGCAGCACTCGCCGTTGCATCGTGCACGCGCGAAACGCCGCTGCAGCCGCTCCGTCCGGATGTCGTGGCGCAGGACACGGCATCGCCGGCCCCGCCCAACGACAACCGTGACAGCGCGCGATTCATCCCGTTCGTGCCCTTCTTCGACAGCACGGACGTCACGAACGCCACCGTCGAACCGGGCGAAGTCACGTCGGTCTGTCACGACACGATCGGGGCGCCGACACGCACCGTCTGGTATGTCTATGTGTCGCAGGCCCCGGGTGCCGTGCAACTCACCGCCCAACTGCGCGGTCCAGCCCCAGGGATCCTTTCGACGTACTTCGTCAGCGCCGACACGCTCATCCCGGTGGGATGTAACTCGAACTTTGGACCGGTCACGTTCAATGCCGATTCGGGCTCGGCGTTCTTCTTCCAAATCTCGGATTCCGCCGGCGCGACTG
Organism: Gemmatimonadota bacterium; assembly: GCA_003221825.1. Classification (GTDB taxonomy): domain Bacteria; phylum Gemmatimonadota; class Gemmatimonadetes; order Gemmatimonadales; family GWC2-71-9; genus 20CM-2-65-7. The sequence continues at coordinate 19,796 of QHUE01000091.1, read as the reverse complement.
GTCCGACGGTCTTCAGTCTGCAGCAGGACTCGGGACCGCCGCCACCTCCTCCCCCGCCACCGCCAAGCGGCAACGACAACTTTGCGGATGCGGAGCTGGCCCCGGGGATACCCTTCACGGCGACAGCGGTCTTCGACTTTGCAACGCGCGAACCGAACGAGCCGGCATTCTGCTTCTTCAATTCGAGAACGGTGTGGTACCGGTTTACTCCGACGACGACGCAGGCGGTTACGGCCGGTCTCCAGGCACCGTTCTTCGATGGTCTCACCGTCTACCAAGGCACCTCGCTCAATAGTCTGTCGTTCCTGCGCTGCGCGAGCAGCTTCAGCGGCCCGGTGTCCTTCACGGCGGTTGCCGGGCAGACCTACTACTTCCAGGTCGGGAGCGATCAGCCCGGCACTGCGACGTTCTCGCTCCAGCCGCCGCCCCCTCCGCAGGCGAACTTCTTCACCCAGCCGTTCGATCCGTCGAGCTTCGATCTGGTGCAGTTCTTCGATCAGTCGTTCGATCCGGGCGGCGTCGGGATTCAGACGCGGCAGTGGGATTTCGGCGACGGGGCGGCGGGCACGGGTTTCAACCCCACGCATCGGTACGCGGTCGACGGCGATTACCAGGTGACGCTGACGGTCACGACATTCGATGGTCGAACGGGATCGATCACGCGAACCCTGCAGGTGCGGACGCACGACGTCGCCATCACACGCTTTGCGACGCCGGCGACCGGCATGACCGGCAAGACCAGCCGGATTTCGGTGGACATCAAGAGCAACCGGTATCCCGAGACGGTTCAGGTACAGCTGTTCAAGAGTGTGCCGGGAGGGTACCAGCTCGTCTCCACCTCGGTCCAGACACTCCCAACCCGCGACCGAGTGACGACGCTGTTGTTCAGCTATGCGTTCACTCCTGACGATGCGGTGATCGGTAGGAGTCATCAGCCCTGAGGGCGGTTGAAGGCGAACTCCATCGCCTGCTACAAGCTAATATCTTTCCCCCATGGCGCACATCCGGATCGTCCTCTCCCAGTTCCGACCCACCAAGGGCGAGTATGCCGAGAACGTGGCCCGGATCGGCGCTGTGCTCAGCCAAGCCGCGCAGCTCGATCCCAAACCGGACCTCGTCGTCTTTCCCGAAACCGCAACCTCGGGCTACTTCGTCGAGGGCGGGGTCAAGGAGCTGGCGGTGACGGCCGGCACGCTCGCCCGTGATCTCGCCGCCGCCTACCAGGGGCCTGCGATCGACGTCGTGGTCGGGTTCTACGAGCGTTTCCAGAATCACATTCACAACTCCGCGCTGTACGTCACGCTCAGTACGCGGAAGCCCGAAGTGCGTCACGTGCATCGCAAGGTGTTCCTGCCGACCTACGGCGTGTTCGACGAAGAGCGTTTCGTGGACCGCGGTCAGGACGGCGTGCGCTCATTCGAGACGGGGTGGGGCGGCAAGGCGGCGATCCTGATTTGCGAGGATGCCTGGCATTCGCTGGCCGCGACCGTCGCCGCGCTCGAGGGCGCGCAGCTCGTCATTGTGCCGAGTGCATCACCGGCGCGCGGGCTGGGCGAGCCGGAGGACGAGGCCTGCGAGGGCGAGACGTTGCCGGCGTCGGTCGTTCGCTGGGAGCGCATCGTCCGGGGCATCGCCGAGGAGCACGGCGTGTTCGTCGCGCTCGCGAATCTCGTGGGGTTCGAAGGCGGCAAGGGGTTCCCCGGCGCGTCGGCGGTAATCGATCCGACCGGGAGAGTGCTGGCGCGCGGGCCGCTGTTCGAAGAGGCGTTGCTCACGGCCGACATCGATCTTGATTCGTTGACGACCGCGCGGTCTGATTCCCCGCTGCTCGCCGATCTGCAAAGCGCGCTCCCCGTCCTCACGAAGAGCCTGAGTGGGAAGAGTCAGAATGACAAAGTAAAGTTTGATCCGGCTACGAACGGCGCAAGCAGCGCCGCACGCCCCACGCCGCACGCCGCGCCGATCGTAACAGGCAGCCGCGATCGGGACGGCGACCCCCTCGCCATCGATCCAGAACTGACCCGGCGTTGGTTGGTGAGTTTCTTGAAAGACGAAGTCGTTCGCCGGCGCGGCTTCAAGAAGGGCCTGGTCGGGTTGTCGGGCGGCGTCGATTCCGCGCTCACGGCATTTCTGGCCGCCGCGGCGCTCGGCAAAGACAACGTGATCGGCGTGCGCATGCCGTATCGGACCTCGAGCCCCGACAGTCTCGCGCATGCGCAGCTCGTCATCGACAACCTCGGTATCCCGTCCGTCACGGTCGACATCTCCGACGCCGTGGACGGCTATCTGAAGCAAGTCGGCGATGTCGGCCCGCACCGGCTCGGCAATGTGATGGCGCGCGAGCGGATGATCGTGCTGTTCGACCTGTCCGCCAAGCACAAGGCGCTGCCGCTGGGCACCAGCAACAAGTCGGAGCGGCTGCTCGGCTACTTCACCTGGCACGGTGACGACGCGCCGCCCGTGAATCCGCTCGGCGATCTGTTCAAGACGCAAGTGTGGGCGCTGGCGCGGCACGTCGGCGTCCCCGACGACATCGTGCGCAAACCCGCCACCGCCGACCTGATCAAGGGCCAGACAGACGAAGGAGACCTGGGCGTTTCGTACCTCAACGCGGATCGCATCCTGTATCATCTGATCCGCGGCGAGGAGCCCCCCCCGAGCGGCTTTACTAAGGAAGAGGTGGAGATCGTACGGAAGCGTCTCGACTCGACCCACTGGAAGCGCCGGCTGCCCACCGTCGCGGTGCTGTCACAGACTGCAATCGGCGAATTCTACCTGAGGCCCGTGGACTACTGATGGCGCAGCAGGGGCCTCCCCGTCACCCGCGCGAATCCGAAACGGTCCTCACGGAGCTGATGATGCCGCATCACGCGAACATCATGGGCAACGTGTTCGGCGGTCACATCCTCGCGCTCGTCGACCGCGTCGCCGCCGTCGCCGCGATCCGCCACGCACGCCGTGAGTGCGTCACCGTCTCGGTGGACAAGGTGGATTTCCGCGAGCCGATCCACGTCGGCGAACTGGTGACCGCGATGGCGCGGGTGAACTTCGCGGGCCGGACGTCGATGGAGGTCGGCGTGAAAGTGCTCGCCGAGAACGTGCTGACGGGCGACCGGCGCCACACCAATTCGTGCTATGTCACCTACGTCGCGCTGGACGAGAACGGCCGCCCGACCGAAGTCGCGCCGATCGTCCCCGAGACCGCGGACGAAAAGCGCCGCTACGACCGCGCCGCGAAGCGTCGCGCGAAGCGGGTGATGGAGCGCCGCTACGACCAGGGCCGGGGTGAGTAAGGTCGTACTGGTCTTGTCCGGTGGTGGAGCGAAGGCGCTCGCGCACGCGGGAGCCTTCCGGGCTCTGGAGCAGGCCGAGCTCATCCCCAGCCAGATCTTCGCCACGTCCATGGGCGCCGTCGTCGGCGCCGCCCTCGCGGCGGGTATCCCCTTCGACCAGGTGCGCCGCCGCGCCATGGGCATCCGGCGGAAGGACGTCGCGCCACTCGATCCGCTGGCGTTGCTGATGGGTCTGTTCGCCCGCAGTCTGTTTCCGGCCGCCGCCCTGCGGCGCGCCATCGCAGTCCTCGTTCCGAGGACCAGCTTCCAGTCCCTGCGCATCCCCCTGACCGTCACGGCTACCGATCTCGACAGCGGCGAGCTGCTGCTGCTCGGCCGGGAGCAGGGCGAGTTCGAGCTGGCGGATGCGCTGTACGGCTCGTGCGCACTCCCGCTCTACTTCCCGCCGCTCGAAACGAACGGCCGGCGCCTGGGCGATGGCGGCCTCAGGGCCGTGCTGCCGATCGGTCCCGCGCTCGAGCGCGTGAAGGACGCGGACCTGTTCGTCGCGGTGGACGTCGGGCCGGGATTCGACGAACGGGGTGGACCTTCCGCCAATGGCGATCAGCCAGAGCCGCCCGACGCGCCCGTCCCCGCGCGCCTGCCGCGGGTCGTGCGGATGCATGGCGAAGCCATGCGGATCATGATGGCGGAGCAGACGCAGCGGGCGCTCGCGGACTGGCCGAAGGACGGGCCGCGGCTCGTCTATGTGCGGGCCGTCGCCGAGCGCGAAGCAACGTTCGCGGTCGATCGCATCCAGGAGTATGTCGAGATGGGTTACCAGGCAACGAAAAAGGCTTTAGGATAGGGCGATGCGAGCATCGGAAGTGATGATTGCCGATCCGATAGTTGCTGCGGCCGGCGCAACCTCGTCTGAAGTGGCGGCGCTGATGCGAGTCAAGAATATCTCTGTCGTACCCGTCGTCGATAATCCCAAAGATCGCCATTACCTGGGCACGATTTCAGATCGCGATATTGTGGCGCGCTGTGTAGGCGCGGGACACGATCCAACGGACTGCTCAGCCGCGGATCATGCTCGCAGCGATACACCCGTGGTCAAACCCGAGACCGAGCTCAAGGGATTCAAGCTGGTGAAGCAGCCGGACGCTGCGGATCATCACGTACGGTCGACGATTGTCGTGCTGAACGGTGACAAGAGGGTCGTAGGATTCATACCGCATCCCGAGGAAATTCAGGGAATCGTGGTGGTGTAAGTGGCTCACAAGTTTTTCACCTTGGCCGAAGCCAATCGCACGCTCCCCCTCGTCCGCCGGGTCGTGCAGGACATCACGTCGGTGTACCCGCACTGGAAGGATCTTGTGGATCGCTACGGTCTCATTGCCGCTCAGGCCCGACCCGAGTGGGGCGAGTCCCAGGAGCAGCTCAGCCTGAAGGCCGAGATCGACACGGTAGCCGGGAAGATCAACGGCTACCTCGGCGAGCTGGAGCAGATCGGCTGCGAGTTCAAAGGCTTCGACGAGGGGCTCGTCGACTTCCACGGCCGCCTCGACGCGCGCGAGATCCTGTGGTGCTGGAAGCTCGGCGAGGATCGGATCACCCACTGGCACGAGCTGGAGGCGGGCTTCGCCGGGCGGCAACCCTTGCCGGAGGTCATGAGCCGCACATGAAAGGCGTGTGGCTCTTCCTCCATGTCATGGGGTTCGTCGCCTGGCTGGGCGGCGGGCTCGCCGTGATGCTCAGCGGCATCACCGCCAAGTACTTCCCCCCCGATCAGCGGCTGGCGGTATACCGCGTCATGAGTGTAGTGTCCCGGAATCTGATCGGGCCCGGTGCCGTCCTCGTGGTGGTGAGCGGCTTCGTGCTGTCAGTGCCATACTTCAAGAGCGCGACCGTTCCAACCTGGCTCATGGCGATGCAGGGATTAGGACTCCTCGGTGCCATCGTGGCGATCTGGGTCGTCATGCCGACCGCGGCACGGCTCAGCAGGCTGGAGCTCGACCCCCGGGGCGAGCTGCCGGAGAGTTTCAGTGGATTGCGCAGGCGGCAGGCCGTCTTTGCGACCGTTGCAGGGGTTCTCGCACTTATGGCTCTCATATCGGGTACGCTGTTCAGGTAGGTGGTCCAACGTTTCAGGGTGACCATCCCACCGATTTGCGGGTCGTTGTCGGAGTGCGAGGATTGGTTCTCTTCGACTTCGGCGGGACTCTGGACGCGGACGGCTCCCGTTGGAGCGTTCGCTTTCACGCCGCCTATCGGGCGGCGGGTGGCAAACAGTCGTTCGCGGCGTTCGACCGGGCGTTTCGCGAGTCGGACCGAGCTCTCGAGCGGCTTTCGGGCATAGAGAGGCTGGGATTCCGCGCGATGGTTGACGCTCAAACCGCGTTGCTGTTACCCCGGCTCACCGATGGTGCCGCGCTTCCCGCGCGAGCCATCGCCGACGAGTTCCATTCCACCACTTGCACCGTCGTGCGCCGCAATGAAGAGCTGCTCGCGCAGCTGCACAAATCGTATCATCTCGGCGTCGTGTCGAATTTCACCGGCAACCTCGAGCTCTGTCTCGAGGAGCTGGGCGTGATGCAGTACTTCTCCGTCGTCGCCGATTCGGGCCGCGTCGGGATCACCAAACCCGACCCGCGGCTGTTCCAGCACGCGCTCACCTGGCCCGGACTCGTCTCGCAACCCGCCTGGATGGTGGGCGACAACTTCGACTCCGACATCCGGCCGGCGGCGGCACTCGGTCTGGCGACTGCCTGGCTGGCGCCGCCGGACGCGCCTCGCAAGTCGCGTGAAGCGGGCGTTCCGACCGTTCGCCTGACGACGCTGTCCGAGCTGGCTGAGTCCTCGACTCGTGATGTGCGGTCCGGTATGAAGCTCAGTACGCGCCTCCTGCTCTTCCTCCTTCCCACGATGACCGTGGTCATGGTGGGTTACATGTATTGGTCGATGGCCGAGCGGGAAGACACGCTGGTTGCGCAGGCCGAGCAGGAGATGGGCGCGTACGGCGCGGCGCTCGGTGTAGCGCTGCGGTATGCGTTTCAGGACAGCACGCGCGCCAACTTCCGGCGCGTCATCAATCAGGTCACGAGCGACCCCAAGATCTACGCCATTCTGCTCTACGATCGGCACGGGAATCCGCTGCTCGTGTCGGACTCCGTCGAGACGCCCAGTCCGGCGCCCCCCGCATCGCTCGCCAAGGTGCTCGCGACCGGCAAGCCGGTGTCGTTCCGGCGCGAGCTGGAAGATCACGACGTCTTCTCGGTACTCCGGCCAATCTACGGTCCCGACGGACGGATTTCGGGCGCGCTCGAGGTGGCGCAGCCATTGTCGTTCGTGCAGCAGCAACAAGCGCAGGTGCGCGATCGATTTTTCTTCAATACGCTCACGTTGCTCATCATCGTCGCCGTGCTGACGGTGTGGCTCGTGCGCCGCCTCGTGGCGGAGCCGATGAAGCGTTTCGTCGGCGCGGTGCAGGCGCTCGGTCGCGGCGAGCTTGCCCATCGCATCGAACGGCACGGCCGCGGCCCGCGGCTGCTGCAAGGCGGCGAGCTGGCGGCACTCGAGGACGAAATCAACCGGATGGCGAGCAATCTGGAGGCGGCGCGCGCGCGGATCATGCGCGAAGCCGAAGAGCGGGTCGTGCTGGAACGCCGGCTGCGCGAGACCGAAAAGATGGCGGAGGTGGGCAATCTCGCGGCGGGACTGGCCCACGATATCGCGGCGCCGCTCAACGTGATCTCGGGGCGCGCTGGCCTGCTCCTCGAAAACGAGCCCGAAAACTCCGAGCGGCGCCGCAACCTCGGGATCATCATGCGGCAGATCGAGCGCATCACCGCGATCGTACGCGACCTGCTCGACTCGCGTCAACGGCGGGAGCGCCGCATCGGACGGATGGATGCGGCGCTCGTGCTTGACGGCGTGGTGGAATTTCTCGACGGCGAGCTGACCCGCAATCACATCGCGCTCGAGCGCCGCTACGATCGCCCCCTGCCCGCGCTGGGAGATCCCGATCTCCTGCATCAGGTCTTCGTCAATCTCGTGCTGAATGCGGTGCAGGCGCTCGAGACGATGGCGCCCGAGCGGCCGCGCGCGATCGCGCTCCGTGCGTCGCGCGCACCCTCACGCGACGTCGTCCATATCGAGGTGGCCGACACGGGGCCGGGGATTCCGGTTCCCGCGTTGCCGCATTTGTTCGAGCCGTTCTTCACCACGAAGCCAAAGGGCACGGGACTGGGACTGGTCGTGGCGCGCAGCCTGATCGAGGAGTGCGGCGGGACGCTGGAGGCGGCGAACGAGCCGAACGACGACGGCGTGGGGGGGGGCGCGGTATTCCGCGTGATCCTGCGGGCGGACCGCACGGCGGGCGTCCACGTCGCGGAGCCGGCGCGTGTCTGATCATGTTCTCGTCGTCGAGGACGACGGCGAGCTTCGAGAGTTTCTCGTCGAAGTACTGAGCTCGGCGGGCCACATCACGACCGGTCACCCCACGGCGGAATCGGCGCTGCGCGCGATCGCGGAGGGCGCAGCGGCGGACGTCGTGGTGACCGACCTCATCATGCCCGGCATGCCGGGCGCCGAGCTGCTGCGCGCGCTGCGGCGGCAACGCACGGAGTTGAACGTCATCGTGATGACGGCCTTCGGCTCGATCGATTCCGCCGTCGAGCTCGTCCGCGCGGGGGCCTACGACTACCTCACCAAGCCCATCGCGACGCAGGAGCTGTTGCTGGCCGTGGGGCACGCGCTCGATCAAAGCCGACTGAGACGCGAGGTCGCCCGGCTGGGGCGGAGCGCGATGGCGGCGGGACTCTCGGGATTCCTCGGCGCGAGCCAGCCGATTCAAGATCTGGTCGCGCTCGTACTGCGCGCGGCGCAGTCGCGCCACCCCGTGCTGATCACGGGTGAGAGCGGCACGGGCAAGGAGCTGGTCGCGCGCGCGATCCATCAGGCATCGGGCCGCGGCGCGTTCGTCGCCGTGAATTGCGGCGCATTGCCGGAGCAGCTGCTCGAGTCCGAGCTGTTCGGGCACGAGAAAGGCGCGTTCAGCGGAGCCGATCGCGCGAAGCCGGGGCTGTTCGAGGCGGCCGACGGCGGCGTGCTGCTGCTCGACGAGATCGCCGACCTGCCGCTCGCGCTTCAGCCCAAGCTGCTGCGCGCGTTGGAGAACGGCGAAGTGCGGCGCGTCGGCGCGACCGAATCGCGCAATCTCGACGTCCGCGTGATCGCCGCGACCAACCGCGATCTCGACGCCGAGGTGCAAGCGGGCCGCTTCCGTGAAGATCTGTTCTACCGCCTCAACGTCCTCCACATCTCCACGCCGCCGCTGCGCGAGCGAGCCGCCGATATCCCGCTGCTCGCCGAGCATTTCCTCCAGGGCGACACGGCCGAAGGCGAGGAGCAGAACGCCGCACATCTCCAGCGGCCGCGCCGCATTTCGCCGGAAGCGATGGCGCTGCTCACGACGTACCCCTGGCCCGGCAACGTGCGCGAGCTGCGCAACGCCATTCAACGCGCGTCAGTCGTGACGGCGGGCGAGGAGGTACGGCCGGAGGATTTGCCAGCGCGCATTCGCGAGGCGAGCCGGGCCGCGCCGCTCGTCGGAGACTCGGCGGACCGGGCGCTGCCGCTGCGCGACGTGGAGCGTCTCTACATCCTCGAGGTGCTGCGGCAGGCTGGCGGCAACAAGTCGCGCGCCGCGGAATTGCTCGGCCTAGACCGCAAGACGCTGTATCGCAAGCTCGAGGAATACCGCCTGGACATGGAGACGCCGGCACCCGCTTAAGCCGGAGGTGTCCCGAACCTCCCCAGTCCCGATGGGGCGAATTGCCCCAGTCGTGCGCGCCGCCGTTCTTAAGTCACGTTCTTGGCGTCACATAGCAAGAGTGATCTACGGTACCGCTCTTGCCTGACAGAGCGGGGTGCGCGGTGTGGTGCTGTTCGATTTCGGCGGCACGCTCGACGCCGATGGCGCGCGTTGGAGTGTGCGGTTCCACGCGGGCTACACGGCGGCGGGCGGGCGCGAGCCGTTCGCGGTTTTCGAGGACGCGTTTCGCGCGTCCGACCGCGCGCTCCTCCGGGTGCCGGGGATCGGATCACTCGGATTTCGCGCCATGGTCGATCTGCAGTCGGCGCTCGTGTTGGCGCGTCTTCCGGATGGGCTCACGCTGTCACGCGAGCGGATCGTGGAGGATTTCCACGCCCACGCCGTCGCAGTGATTCGCCGCAATCAGGCGCTGCTCGCGAGGTTGCAGCGGTCGTACCGGCTCGCGGTAGTGTCGAATTTTACTGGCAATTTGGTGCCCTGCCTTGAGGAACTGGATTTGATGAGCTACTTCTCCGCGGTCGCGGACTCGGGCCGAGTCGGCGCCACCAAGCCGGACCCGCGGCTGTTCCGCCACGCGCTCGAGTCGCTCGGCGGCGGTGTTAACGGGGAGCCGGTATGGATGGTCGGAGACAACTTCGAAGCCGACATCAGGCCGGCGGCGAGTCTCGGGATGCAGACCGCGTGGCTCGCGCCACCGGTCGCGCGCTCGCCCGATGCCAACGTGCCGACGGTGCGGCTCACCACGTTGACCGAGCTCGCCGAGGTGCTGCCGTCGTGACGCACGGACTCATCCTCGCCGGCGGCGACGGCAGCCGCCTCGCCGCCGACGGCGTGGCGACGCCGAAGGCGCTAGTGTCCGTGGCCGGCCGGCCGCAGATCCTCAACCTGATTCAGATCCTCGAGCAGCTCGGCTGCGAATCGATTACGAGCATGGTGCGCGAGGGCGTACTCGTTCAGCCCCCGTCTCCGGCCGTCACCGTGCGCGCCTGCCGCACGCCCTCCTCGCTGCATACGCTGGTGGCGGGTCTGGCGGTGGTGCCGCCGGGTCCGGTGTTCTGCACGATGGTCGATACGGTGATGCCGGCCGAGGACTGGCGACTCGTCTATGCCGGTGTGACGGAGCAACTTCGCGCCGGGTCATTTGCGGTGCTGGCTGTAACGCCGTTTGTGGATGACGAGCGGCCGGTGTACGTCGCGCGCGACGCCGCGGGGCGTGCCATTGAAATCGCCGACAGCCCTCGCAACGGCACGGCTCCCGTCGTGGTGACGGGTGGCGTCTACGGATTCAGTCCGGGCGCGCGCCGGCTCGCCAGCGTGGCCGTGACGTCGGAGAACCGGATGCGTGCATTCCTCAAGCTGCTCATCGCCGTGCGCGCGCCGATCACGACAGTAGAGGTGGCGAAGATCATCGATCTCGATCACAAGCGCGATCTCGAGGCCGCGGAGCGTTGGCTCGCGGCCAGCGCACCGCAGGGAGGGGCGGCACGATGAAGCGCCTGGTCGCACTCTATCGGAGCCCGACGTACTCGCCGGCCCAGCATCGCAGCAATGACACGGCGATCCTGGATGACACCATCTCCGGGCTGGAGCGGCGCGGTTGGCGGGTCACGCGCACGGGTGAGGCCGACGTCGCCGCGGGTCGCCTGCCGGCGGCGGAGCTGTACGTGAACATGTGCCAGGGCCCTGCGGCATCGGAACGCCTGCTCGACCTCGTGCCACCGGAAGCGCTGGCCGTCAATCCCCCGGACAGCGTCCTCAACTGTCACCGGCACCGGTTGGTCGGACGGATGGCGGCGGCCGGGCTGCCGTTCCCGCGCACGCTGATCGTGGCGACCGCCGAGCCACAGGCGGTGCTGCCGCTCGTGCATCAATTGAACGGCGACGGCCGGCCGGTGTGGGTGAAGCGCGGCGACGTGCACGCCGAAACGAGCGCCGACGTCGTATCGGCGAAGGAAGCGGGCGTGACGGACGCGATCGCCGGGTTCGCCCGGCGCGGCGTGGCGCGCGTCGCGCTCCAGGCGCACGTCGGCGGGCCGATCGTGAAGTTCTACGCCCTCGCCGACGGGCGCTTCTTCTCGTGGTATGCCGCCGATCCAGGCCGTGTCGACATCTCGGAAGAACGCCTGAAGGAGCTTGTATTCGCCGCGGCACGCGCCGTCGGGCTCGAGGTGTTCGGCGGCGACGTCGCGTTCCCTGAGCCCGACACGCCGGTGCTCATCGATCTCAACGACTGGCCCTCTTTTGCCCCGGTGCGCGCCGCTGCTGCGGAGGCGATCGCCGGCTATATCGACGAAAAGGCCGCAAACGGAAGACAGGCATGATCGATCTCGTCACCCAATCAGAATCGCAGCGCATCTTCGAGCTCGAGGCGCAGTATCTCGCACCGGGCACGCAGAGCGTCGCCCTCTTCAGCAAGCTGTGCATGGATCGCGGCGAGGGCGCCGTACTGTGGGACATAGACGGCAATCGCTACGTGGATCTGCTCGCCGGCGTCGGCGTCGCGAGCCTCGGCTATGCGCATCCGCGCTACGTCGCCGAGATGACGCGGCAGCTGGAGCGCGTGCACGTGGGGAGCTTCACGTCGGAGCATCGCGCGGCGCTGGTGAAACTGATCGCGGGGCTCGCGCCCGGCGACTTGAACCGCACGCAGCTCTACTCGAGCGGTGCGGAGGCGGTCGAAGCGGCGGTGCGGCTCGCGAAAGCCGCCACGGGCCGGCACGAAATGATGGGATTCTGGGGCGGATTCCACGGCAAGACGGGTGGAGTCCTGCCGCTCTTGTCGGGCAGCTTCAAGCACGGCCTCGGGCCGCTGGCTCCCGGCAACTACTCGACTCCGTACGCCGCCTGCGCGCGCTGCGCGTTCGGCAAGACGTTCCCGTCGTGCGAGTGGCACTGCGTCGATTTCGTGCGGTCCAAGATCGCGCTCGAGACGACGAACGACATCGCCGCGATCATCGTCGAGCCGGTGCAGGGGACGGCCGGCAACGTCATCCCGCCCCCCGGCTACCTGCGGGAGCTGCGGGCCCTCGCCACGGAAATCGGCGCGCTGCTCATCTGCGACGAGATGATCACCGGCTTCGGGCGGACGGGAAAAATGTTTGCCGTGGAGCACGACAACGTCGTGCCCGACGTGCTGCTCGTCGGCAAGGGGTTCGGCGGCGGCTTCCCCGTCAGCGGCATCGTGATTCGCGAGCCGATCGCGTTCTCCAAGCCGTGGGCGAATCCGAGCGGCAGCTCGTCGAGCTACGGCGGCAACCCGCTCGCGGCGGCCGCGGCGCACGTGACAATACAAACAATCGTAGAAGAACAACTCGTCGAACACAGTCGTCGAACAGGAGCGTTGATGCTCGAGGAGATGCGCTCTTGGGAAGACGAGATCCCCATCGTCAGCGACGTGCGCGGCCGCGGGCTCATGCTCGGCATGGATCTGGTCGTGCCCGGGACACGCAAGCTGCTCGACAAGAAGATCACGCGTTGGGTCTTCGACACGTTGCTCGCGCGCGGCGTGATCGCGATGATTTACAACCCCGAAGTACGGATCAACCCGCCGCTCGTCATCACCGACGAGCAGGCGATGGAAGCGCTCGCCACCATGAAGGCAGTGCTCGAAGAAGCGAGCGCGCGTGTACGCCAGTAAAGGGCCCGTCGTCGAAGAATGGGCCGACCGGCGGTTCTTCAGGCCGGTCGGGTGGCGCATTGCGAAGGCCCTGCTGCCGACGCGGATCTCTCCTGATGCGGTGACGCTCGCGAGCCTCGTGCTCGGGGTCGTCGCGGGTCACCTGTTCTGGTACCGCACCGCGTGGGTCAACGCCGCCGGCGTGCTGCTCTTCATCGCCTCCGATGTCTTGGACAGCGTGGACGGGCAGCTCGCGCGCCTGCGCGGCACGTCCACCCGCATGGGCAGAATCCTCGATGGCCTGGCCGATAGCGGCCGCTTCATCAGTCTGTACGGGCACCTCGCGGCGCGGCTGTATGCCGCCGGGTGGGGTTGGGAAGGGCCGGCGCTGGCGATTGCGGCGCTGTTGTCGCACTCCTACCAGGCCGCCGCGGCCGATTTCATCCGCCAGGCGTATCTGCATTTCGCGATCGGTGCAGGCGGCGAGCTGGACGTTGCCGAGCCGGCGGAGATCCGCGGAGCGGAATCGATCTGGGAGCGGATCACCTCCTGGATCTACGGCGACTACACCCGGCGCCAGGCCTGGCTGTTCCCGCGCACGACGGCCCTCGCGCGCTCGCTGTCGGGACGCGATGTGCCGGAGTCGCTGCGCCGCTCATGGGCCGAGCGGCAGCGCTGGGTGGTGCGGGGCTGCGCCTGGATCGCGCAGAACATTCGCTTCCTGCTCCTGGCCCTCACCGCCGTGCCGCACTGGCCGGCCGCCTATTGCTGGATCGTCGTGGGGCCGCTGAACGTCGTGCTGATCTTCCTCATTCTGGCGCACGAGCGCGAGCCAAAATTCCATGCACAGCTCGCCTGACGCCCGGGTCTATCGCGGTGTCCTGCTCGGGCTCGGCGGGATCGCGCGCTCCGGGCATCTCCCTGCGTTCCAGTCGGATCCGAAGGTGGCCTCCCGGCTGCGCATCGTCGGCATCGTGGAGGAAGCGATGTCGGCGCCGTCGACGTTCCTCGGCATTCCTCTATTATCCCGTCCCGAGCAGCTCGCCGACCTCGGTCCGATCGACTTCGTGGACATCTGCACGCCGACGGCATCGCACCTGGAGCTATCGCTCTGGGGCCTGTCGCAGGGCTACCACGTCCTGTGCGAGAAGCCGGTGGCGGTGAACCGCGCCGAGGCCGCGACCCTGGCCGCGGCGGCGCACGAGGCGGGTCGCGTCGTGATGCCCTGTCACCAGTACCGCTTCAATCCGGTGTGGCTGCGCGTGAAACGCTGGCTGGACGAAGGTGTGATCGGCCGCTGGCATCTCGCGGAGTTCCGGGTCTATCGGCTCGCGGCCGATCCCGGCGCCGGCAGGGACGACGTCCCGTGGCGGGGCCGGCGCGCCGCCGGGCGTGGCGGCGTGCTCCTCGATCACGGTACCCACCTCGTCTACGAGCTCCTCGACGTCGCGGGGCCGCCGCAAGCGGTGCGCGCGTGGACCGGTCGCCTGCGCCACGGCGGCTACGACGTCGAAGACACGGCGCAGCTGGTGTTCTCGTATCCCGATCGAATGGCGACGATGTTTCTCACCTGGGCGGCGCGGCGACGGGAGACGGAGATCCGGTTTATCGGCGAGCGCGGCAGTATCACCTGGAGCGGCGGCATCCTGACGCTCGAGCAGGGCGGCCAGATGGAGTCGTTCGACCATACCGCCGATCTCGACAAGTCCGCGTACGCGACCTGGTTTGCCGGGCTGTTTCACGATTTCGCGACCACGCTCGATTCGGGTGACCGCGCCCGCCCGATGGCCGATATCGCCCAGGTCGCGGCGGTGCTCGAGGCCTCGTATGCTGCAGTTGCATGAGCTCGCCCCGGCGGTTGCAGCTTGCCTTGTTTCTGCTCGGCGCGGCCGTGTTCGGCTATCTCATCGCACGCATCGGCGTCGGCCGGCTCGTGTCCGATGCTACACGTACGGGCTGGATGTTCATCCCGATCGTGTTGTTGTACGCGCTCGTATACGCCTGTAGCGCGCTCGCCTGGCAGCTGACGATGGGAGACTCCAACCGGCCGTCGTTCTGGCGCACCTACGCCGTGCTGATCTCCGCCGGCGCGCTGAACTTTCTCACGCCGTTGATCAACGCCGGCGGTGAGCCGTTTCGGGTCGCGGCGCTCGCGCCGTGGCTCGGGAAACGACGCGCCGCCGGCTCCGTGATCCTGCATCGCATGCTGCATTCGTTCACCTACGTACTCGTCTGGTTCACGGCGGTCGGTCTCGCGTTTGCGTTATTGCCGCGCGAGACGCCGACGGCGGTGTTCGCCAGCCTGGGTGTCGTGGCGCTGGTGCTCGTCGGCATCATCGCGCTGTTCGTGTCGGCCCACCGCAGCGGCGTGCTCGAGCGGATCCTGAATTGGCTGAATCGGGTCCCGCTCCTGCGCCGGCTGGGCGGCGCGCTCGAGCCCAAGCGCGCGCTGCTCGTCGAGCTGGATGAGCAGATCACGGAGTTCTATCACCGCCAGCCGGGTCGTTTTGTCCAGGCGATCCTGCTCGAGTATCTGAGCCGCTGCATCTTCATGCTCGAGCTGGTGCTCATCGTCGCCAGCCTGGGGTTCGGGCTCAGCTACCTGCTTGCCTTTACCATCGGTGGGCTCGAGGCGATTGCGGGCAACGTCCTGTTCCTGGTGCCGTTCGAGATTGGCGCCCGGGAGGGTGCGTACTATCTCCTCTTCAAGCTCTTCGGGCTCGATCCCCAGCTCGGTCTGTACACGTCGATCGTCGGTCGCGTGCGCGACTTCGCGTGGATCGCGGCGGGGCTGCTGCTGATCTGGGCCGTAGGAGCGCCGCGACCCATTGCCGCCCCTACCGCCCCTGCCGCCCGTTCAGAATGACGATCGTCACCCACGCGCTCGCGACCACCCTCGGCGTACGAGTCCTGAAGCTTACGGGGAGCGACGCCGTGCTCGCCTACGTATTCGGCGTCGGCGTGGATATCGATCACGCGATCAAAGCCCCCTTTTACCTGCGCGCGATTGGCCGCCGGAGGCAGCTCGGTTATTACTGGCGGACGTCACTGCAGGAGCCTGTCGCACTGTTGTGGATCGTGCCGCTGTGCTTTTTCCTCGGGACGTGGGTGCCCGCGCTGTTCTTTCTTATTCACCTGGCGATGGATTACAGCGTCGGCTACGAAAAGATGCCGTGGTATCCCTACTCGCCGCTCGTCACGCAGGGGTTTTTGGTCGGAGTGTCCGATAAAGCGAAGGAAGCCATTCTCATCGTGGTCCTCTTATGTATGAATTTGCTCCTGTTCTTGGTTCCGCTGTAGACCGCGGCATTCGCCCGGTGCTGCGATTCATGCACGTCACCCTCGGGCTCTCGCCCGATCAGGTGACGTGGGCCGCGTTTTGGGTGAGCGCGGCCGCCGCCGCCGTATTCGCGACGGGTCGGGTCGTCCCGGGGCTGGTGCTCATGGCCGTCGGGCAACTCCTCGACGCTCTCGACGGCGGCATCGCGCGCCAGTTTGGCCTCGTCTCCGCGGCCGGCCACCGGCTCGACACGTGGCTCGATCGCGCGTCGGAGATCGCCATCTTCTTGGGGTGCGCGGTGGGCGGGCTCGTTTCGCTGCGGCTGGCGGTGCTCGCGTCGGTCGCCGTACTGCTGCTCACGACGATCGTGGACCGCTCGAAGCTCGATCCCGGAGTGAAGCGCTTCGCGCTGTACTTCGGGATTTGGGCGCCGTATCACCTGATCTTCTCGATCATCTTCATCGTGAATCTCGCCGCTTATGTCGTCGGCCTGCTCGTCATCGACTGCCGCTTTCAACGCGATATGGATGCGCTGGGCGGCGACCTGAACACCGTCGCCTCGCGCGCCGCCCGCCTCGGGACGCCGTAATGCTGGCCATGCAACATCCGTACGTCGTCGTGGCGCCGGCAGAGACGATGCATGTCGAGGCATGGGCCGGCACCGGCAAACCGGTCGCCGTCATCCCGGGCCTGTTCGGCGCGTCCTTCACGTTCCGGAAGGTCGTGCCGCTCCTCGCGGCTCAAGGGTTTCGCCCGATCGTCATCGAGCCGCTCGGCACCGGCTTCTCGAGCCGGCCGCTGAAGGCCGACTACTCCCTCGCCGCGCAAGCGCATCGTCTGGCCGCTGTGCTCGATTCGCTGCACGCGGGACCGGTGCTGGTGCTCGCGCACTCACTCGGTGCGGCGATCGCGTTTCGGCTCGCGGTCGATAGGCCCGACCTGGTGCGCGGCATCGTCTCGCTCGAGGGCGGGCCCACGGAAGAGGCAACGACGCCGACGTTCCGGAGCGCCATGCGCTATCTGCCCTGGGTCAAGCTGCTCGGCGGAATCAACCTGGTGCGCCGCAAGGTCCGCAGCATGCTGCTCGATTCCTCGGGCGACCGATCGTGGGTGACCGACGGCGTGGTCATGGGCTACACCCTCGGGGAGGCGCGTAACTTCGACGCGACGCTCAAGACCTTTCTCGCGATGTCGCAGGCGCACGAGCCGACCAAGCTCGGCCCCCGTCTGGGCGACATCGCGTGTCCGGTCACGCTCGTCGTGGGCACGGCCCACCACGACGGCGACGTGCCGCCACAAGAGGTCGCTCTCATGAATCACTCCATCGTGTCGTTCGAGGTGGACAGCCAGACGGGCGCGGGGCATTACCTCCAGGAAGAGCGGCCCGCCGCCGTCGTCTCCGCCGTCGAGCGACTGGAGCAGCGGGCGCGATGACGCCGCTGCGGGTCGCGCTCATCGCGGAGGACTACTACCCGCAGCTCGGTGGCGTACCCGAGCACGTGCATCATCTCGCCCGGGAGTTGGACGCCCTCGGCCATCATGCGACGATCGTGACCTCTCACATGCGCATGAATGGTGACGTCGATCCCCCGCACGTGCGCAGAGTAGGGACGAGTCTGGTGATCTATGCGAACGGCGGCGTGGCGCGGATTACCGTCGGCTGGCGACTCACCGCGCGGCTCGAGGCGCTGTTCCGCAAGGAGCGCTTCGACATCGTGCATGTGCACGGCGGCTTGAATCCCACGCTCGGGATCGTTGCGCCGCGCGCGGCCGTGCGGGCAGGCATTCCGGTCGTCGCCACGTTTCACACCTGGTTCCCCCGCTCGATCGCCCTGCGCATCCTGCGCCGGCCGTTCCAGCGGCTGCTCGATCGCCACGCGGCCACGATCGCGGTCAGCAGCGCCGCCCAGGAAGCGATGGCCCGCTACCTCACGGCGCCCTGGGAAGTCATTCCCAACGGCGTCGACACGACGTTCTTCCGGCCAGGGCTGGGCCGGGCAAGTGGACGCTTCGAGCAGCGCCCGCCGCAGCTGCTGTGGCTCGGACGCATCGAGCCGCGCAACGATCTCGGGACCGTGCTTGCGGCGATGCCAAGCATTCTCGAGCGCCATCCGGCTGCCAAGCTGACCGTCGTCGGTGACGGACCGTGGCGCGCGCGGATGGAGCGGGCCGCCCGGCGGGGGGGGCTGGGCCCGAGCGTGCACTTCGCAGGCTATGCCAATGGCGACCGGCCCGATTACTACCGCGGCGCCGACGTGTACGTCTGTCCCACGAAGCGCGCCTCCTTTGGTGTGACGCTGCTCGAGGCGATGGCGTGCGGTACGCCGCTGGTCGTCTCGGATATTCCGGCCTTCCGCGATGTTGCCGGGCAGTCGCACGCCATGTTCGTGCCGCCGGGCGACGCCGATGCCTGGGCGCGCGCGGTCAATGCCTTGATCGACGATACCGACCGACGCGGGACGATGGCGCAGGAGGGACGGCGCATCGCCGAGCGCCATGCGTGGCCACTCGTGGCGCAGCGGGTGCTGGCAGTCTACAGGCGGGTGACGGGATGATGGGGATGGATCTGTTCTTCGGGCCCTCGGTCGAGCGCGGGCCGAGGAAGCAGCGGATCTATCTCACGTTCGACGACGGCCCGAACGAGTGGGCGACGGACGCGATCCTCGAGACGCTCGAGCGCGAGCGCGTGCCCGCCTCGTTCTTCATGGTCGGGGATCACGTGCGGCGCTATCCCCAGCTTGCGCGTCGCGTGGCCGGCGCCGGCCACTTGGTCGGCAACCACACGCACAACCATGTGAAGCTGCACTTTGCGAGCCGGCAGCGACTGCGGCATCAGCTCGAGGTGGCGCACACCGCGATCGGGTGGGCGACGGGCCAGCGGCCGCGAGCGTTTCGCGCGCCCCACGGATATCGGAGCCCATACCTGCGCGCCGCCGCGCGAGAGCTCGCCTATACGGTATTCGGTTGGACATTCGGCGTGTTCGACACCGCCAAACCAGGAGTCGAAGAGATCAGGAGACGAGTGCGGAAGAGGCTGCGACCGGGTGCGATCGTCTTGCTGCACGATGGGGATGGATATGATCCCGAGGGCGACCGGATGCAGACCGCCAACGCCCTGCCCGGCATCATCCAGGACGCACGGTCCGCCGGCTACGAATTCGGGTCATTGAGCGAACTGCTAGGCAATCACTTTTGACGGGACACTCTGGGCACTTCGGGCTGCGCGCCGTGCAAACCAACGCGCCAAGCTCCATCATCGCTTGATTGAGTTTCCAGGCGCGCTTGCCGTTTTTGGGCGTCAACGTCGTCGCAAAATCCCAGACATCACGCGCAGCGAACACCCTCTGGAGGACTCGTTTCACGTTCGTGTCGACCGTTGGCACCGGCTTTTCATACGCGAAGCACGCCACCGCACCGGCTGTGTACCGGCCGACACCGGGGAGTGTCCGCAGGTCCTCAGGGTCGTCGGGCAACGTGCCGTCATGCCGACGTGTAACCTCGCGCGCGAGCTTATGCAGATTGCGCGCGCGTGCGTAATAGCCGAGCCCGTCCCACTCCTCCATGACAGCCTTGGGTCGCGCGCGAGCAAGCGCGTCGATCGTCGGAAACCGCGCCAGGAAGCGCGGGAAATAGTCCAGCACGCGGCTGACCTGCGTCTGCTGGAGCATGAACTCGGAGACGAGGATGGCATACGGGTTGCGGGTCTCCCGCCATGGAAGTTCGCGGCCCTTCCTCTTATACCAAGCTAATAGCCTGCGAATAAAGAGCTTCCGTACCTGAGGGGTGGAC